>NZ_JBSFHA010000050.1:0-81687 GCF_053596855.1 Streptomyces sp. NPDC001617 | reverse complement strand
CGTCGGTGCGAGGGAGACCTGGTCGAGGTGGGGCGCGGAGCTGGACCGCATGGGCTGTCCGATGTCGCTGCCGCCGCCCGAGTAGACAGGAACGACGGGCTGCCGTTTTGACGGCGCGCATCGCCCGCGATGTTGCCTGTCGAGCAACCTCAGGTAACGGCTTGTCGCGCCTTAGGAACTCCTTGACAAGGGTTCTGGGCGACCTCAGACTGGTGTTGCGCTTACCGCAATCCGTTTCGCTATACGCACCGAGGTGTCATGATGATTCCCGCGTGCCGTCTCGTGGATCTCCCGCGAGGTGAGGCCTTCCGGCTCGACATCGATCCGCCGGTCTCGGTGTTCCATACCGATGACGGCGAGGTGTTCGCCATCGACGACACCTGCACCCACCAGGACGCCTCGCTCGCCGACGGCTGGCTGGAGGGCTGCGAGGTGGAATGCCCCCTGCACGCCTCGAAGTTCGACCTGCGTACCGGCAAGGTCGACGCCCCGCCGGCCAAGCTGCCGGTGCGGACGCACGAGGTCGTGGTCGAGGACGGCATGATCTACGTCCAGGTGTCGACCGACGCCCCGAACCTGCCGCCCTGCATCACCTCCCGCCTCGCCGGGGGTCCCGCGTGAGGACCGTTGCCGTGGTGGGCGCGTCGCTCGCCGGACTGTCGGCGGCGCGTTCGCTGCGCAGGCAGGGCTACGACGGGCGGCTCGTCGTCATCGGCGACGAGATCCACCGCCCGTACGACCGGCCCCCGTTGTCCAAGGAGTTCCTGGCCGGCACCCTCGGTGAAGCCGACCTCGTGCTGGAGACGGACGACGAGGACCTGGGCGCCGAGTGGCTGCTGGGCGCCCGTGCCACCGGACTCGACCGCGCCGAGCGGGCCGTACGGCTCGCGGGCGGGCGGGAGGTCCGCGCCGACGGCATCGTCATCGCCACCGGCGCCGCCGCCCGCACCCTGCCCGGCTCCGAGGGCCTGGCCGGCGTGCACACCCTGCGCACCCTGGACGACGCCCGCGCCCTGCGCGCCGAACTCGCCCGCGGCGGACGGCTGGTGGTGATCGGCGGCGGCTTCATCGGTGCCGAGGTCGCCTCCACGGCGTACGTCCTCGGGCTCGACGTGACGGTCGTCGAGGCCGCCCCGACCCCGCTCGCCGGACCCCTCGGCGAGGAAATGGGCGCCGTCGTCTCCGGCCTCCACGCGGACCACGGCGTACGGCTGCTGTGCGGCGTCGGCGTCAAGGGGCTGAGCGGCGAGAGTCGCGTCGACGCCGTCCTGATGGAGGACGGTCGCAGCATCCCCGCCGACATCGTCGTCGTGGGCGTGGGAGCACGCCCGTGCGTCGAGTGGCTGGAGGGCTCCGGCATCCAGCTCGACAACGGCGTGAAGTGCGGCGCCGACGGGCGCACCAGCCTGGCCGGTGTGATCGCGGTCGGCGACTGCGCCAACTGGTACGACCCCCGCGCGGGCGCCCATCGCCGCGTCGAGCACTGGACCGGTGCCCGGGAGCGGCCCGACGCCGCCGTCGCCACCCTGCTGGCCGGGGGAGCGGTGGAACCGGGCGTGCCCCGGCCGCCGTACTTCTGGTCCGACCAGTACGGCGTGAAGATCCAGTTCTCCGGTCACGCGGCCGGTGCCGACACCGTGACCATCGAGGAGGGCGCGGCCGACGACCGCAACGTTCTCGCCGTCTACCGGCGCGCCGGCATCCCGGTCGCCGTGCTCGGCATGAACCAGCCGCGGCTGTTCATGCGCTGGCGCAAGCAACTCGCCGCCACGTCTTGACACCGCCGATACGGCATCCCATGCTGCGGTTTCATATAGCACGCACAGTTGCGTCATAGACAACAGAAGCGCGCATTGTCCCAACGCCGTCCGGAGTCGCTCTTCCCGGCGCGTGAATGACCCCTCCACGACGTTCCCGAGGAGTGCACCGTGACCTCGACCAGCCTGCCGGACAGCCTGATCGCAACCCTGCCCGGCTCCTCCTACACCGATCCGGCGATCTTCGCCCTGGAGCAGGAGCGCATATTCGAGACCATGTGGTTCTGTGTCGCGCGCGCCTCCGAACTGGCCAAGCCCGGCGCCTTCCGCACGGTCGACGTGGGCCGCGAGAGCATCCTGATCACCCGCGCGCGGGACAACGGCATCCGCGCGTACTTCAATGTGTGCCGGCACCGCGGCGCCAAGCTCTGCACCGAGGAGTCCGGCGAGGTCAAGCGAGCCTTCCAGTGCCCGTACCACGCCTGGACGTACGGCCTGGACGGCAAGCTCGTCGCCGCGCCGAACCTGACCAAGATGCCCGACGTCGGCCGCACCGAGTACGGGCTGGCGAGCGTGGCGGTCCGTGAATGGCTCGGCTATGTGTGGGTCTGCCTCGCGGAGAACCCGCCGTCCTTCGAGGAGGACGTGATGGGCGCGATCGTGGAGCGCCTGGGTGACGTCGAGTCGATCGAGCACTACGACATCGACAGCCTCTCCGTCGGCAAGCGGATCGTCTACGACGTGAAGTCCAACTGGAAGCTCATCATCGAGAACTTCATGGAGTGCTACCACTGCGCCACGATCCACCCCGAACTCACCGAAGTACTCCCGGAGTTCGCGGACGGCTACGCGGCCCAGTACTACGTCGGCCACGGCGCCGAGTTCGGCGAGGACGTCCAGGGCTTCACCGTCGACGGCTCCGAGGGCCTCGACCGCATCCCCGGTGTCGCCGACGACCAGGACCGCCGCTACTACGCGATCACGGTCAAGCCGCAGGTGTTCATCAACCTCGTCCCCGACCACGTGATCTTCCACCGGATGTACCCGGTGTCCGTCGACCGCACGATCGTCGAGTGCGACTGGCTGTATCTGCCGCACGTCGTCGAGAGCGGCAAGGACGTCAGCCGGTCGGTGGAGCTCTTCGACCGGGTCAACCGGCAGGACTTCGAGGCATGCGAACGCACCCAGCCCGGCATGAGCTCCCGCATGTACGCCAAGGGCGGTGTGCTGGTGCCCAGCGAGCACCACATCGGCGCCTTCCACGACTGGGTCAACGAGCGCCTGGGCATCACCCAGGGATGACTCAGCCCAGGTAGCCCATGCGGTGGCTGATCTCCTCGGCGCCCTTGATGAGCACCGGGGAGAGCTCGTGCAGGCGCTCCTCGGTGAAGCGGTACGAGGGGCCGGAGGCGCTGAGGGCCGCGACGACCTCGCCGTCCTGGTTGCGTACCGGGGCGGCCATGGCGTGCAGCCCGATCTCCAGCTCCTCCAGGGTGAAGGCGTAGCCCCGCTCCCGCGCCTCGGCGAGGTTCTTCTCCAGCTTCGCCTTCGCGGTGATGGTGTGCGGGGTGACCTTCTTCAGGCCGACGTCGGCGAGCAGCGCGGCGCGGTCCGTGGCGGGCATGTGCGCGAGCAGGATCTTCCCGCTGGAGGTGGCGTGCAGCGGGGTCAGTTCGCCGACCCAGTTGTGGGCGGCGACGGCCGCCGGACCGCGCACCTGGTAGAGGTTGATCGCGAAGTGCTCCTGCATCACCGCGATGTTGATCGTCTCGCCGATCTCCTCGGCGAGCCGCTCGCAGACCGGGCGGCCCTGCTGGGTGATGTCGAGGCGTCCCGTGACCGCGCCGGCCAGGCGGACGATGCCGAAGCCGAGCCGGTACTTCCCGCGCTCGCCCGCCTGTTCCACCAGGCCGCGCGCCTCCAAGGCACCGAGCAGACGGAACGCGGTGGACTTGTGAACATCTATCTCGGCGGCCACCTCGCTGACGCCGGCCTCGCCACGATGGGCCAGGATCTCGAGGACGCTGATGGCTCGGTCGACCGACTGGACTCCGCCGGCGTGCGAATTTGACGTTTCGGTGTCTTGGCTGTGGTTGCTCACAGCGAAACTATACGCGTAGTACGGTACAAGCAGTTTACGGTCGCGACTCTGACCAGGTCTTTTTTCCTGGTAGAGGACGATTCATGACGGTCGGCCGTAGAACCTCGGTACGCGTGCGGGACCTCAGTACGAGTGGTGCGTCTGCCAGAAGGCCCAGGCGTCGCAGGGGCTGCCGTAGCGGACGTTCATGTAGTTGAGGCCCCACTTGATCTGGGTGGCCGGGTTGGTCTGCCAGTCGGAGCCCGCGGACGAGTACTTGGAGGCCGGCAGGGCCTGGAAGAGGCCGTAGGCGCCGGAGGAGGCGTTCATGGCGTTCATGTTCCAGCCGGACTCGTGCTCCACGATGTTGCTGAAGCACTGGAATTGGCCGCTCGGCACCATCTGCGCCGCCAGCGCCTTGATCTGGGCGGTCGTGTAGGTGGCCAGCACGGGCGTGACCGGAGTGTCCCGGGAGGCGGTCTCCTTGGTCTCCTTGGCCTCCTTCGCCTTTCGCGCGGCCTCCTTCTTGGCGACCGCGGTCCGGGCGGCGGCCCTGCGGGCGGCCTCCTCGGCGTCCTTCCTGGCGCTCGCGTCCGCCTGGACGGCCTGGACGTCGGCCTGCTGCGTCAGGGACGCGGTCTGCACCCGGGCCTGCTCTCCGGCGGGTATGTCCGCGAGGAGCGTCGAGTCGAGGTTGGTGGCCTCGGCGTCGTTCGTCTGTGCGGAGGTGCCCGAGGCGACGCCGACGACGCTTCCGACAGCGGTGACCGCTGTGGCCGAGGCCACCGCGAACCCCCGGACCGAGATCGGGTTCACACGTCTTCCTTCCCTAACTGGCCGGGTGCGTCCGGCAGTTGGAACACTCTGTCGTGTGTGGGCGGTTGGCGCAATGGTGAAGACGGTGTGGATGCTCACACGTGATGTCAGAGGGGTGCGACGAAACGACGCCCGTGCAAGTAACGACATCGAAACCATGACCTTGTAAGTTGCGTGGCTCGCAACCTAGTGCGTATAGCGATACTGGTATTAGCATGCGTCGCGTATCTACGGCGCGAGCGAGACGAGGCACCATGGCTCCCCTGCAATACGACTTCGTCATCGTCGGCGGCGGTTCGGCCGGCAGTGCACTGGCGAACAGACTCTCCGCCGACCCGGCCAACAAGGTCCTGGTCCTGGAGGCCGGCCGGTCCGACTACCCGTGGGATGTCTTCATCCAGATGCCCGCGGCCCTGACCTACCCGATCGGCAGCCGTTTCTACGACTGGAAGTACGAGTCCGAGCCCGAGCCCCACATGGGCGGCCGCCGCATCTACCACGCCCGCGGCAAGGTCCTGGGCGGCTCCAGCAGCATCAACGGCATGATCTTCCAGCGCGGCAACCCGCTGGACTACGAGCGCTGGGCCGCCGACCCCGGCATGGAGACCTGGGACTACGCCCACTGTCTCCCCTACTTCCGGCGTATGGAGAACTGTCTGGCGGCCGACCCGGACGACGAGTTCCGCGGCCACGACGGTCCCCTCGTCCTGGAGCGCGGCCCCGCGACCAACCCCCTCTTCACGGCCTTCCAGAAGGCCACCGAGGAGGCCGGCTACGCCCCCACGGACGACGTGAACGGCTACCGCCAGGAGGGCTTCGCCAAGTTCGACCGCAACGTCCACCGCGGCCGCCGGCTGTCGGCCTCGAAGGCGTACATCAAGCCCGTCCGGAAGCGCCCCAACCTCACCGTCAAGACCCGCTCCTTCGTCACCCGCGTCCTCTTCGAGGGCAAGAAGGCCGTCGGCGTCGAGTACCAGCGCGGCAAGGGCGCCCTCCAGCAGGTCCGCGCCAAGGAAGTCATCCTGTGCGGCGGCGCGATCAACTCCCCGCAGCTGCTCCAGCTCTCCGGCGTCGGCAACGCGGAGGAGCTCAGCGCCCTCGGCATCGATGTCGTGCACGACCTGCCGGGCGTCGGCGAGAACATGCAGGACCACCTCGAGGTCTACATCCAGTACGCCTGCAAGCAGCCTGTCTCCATGCAGCCGTACCTGGCGAAGTGGCGGGCCCCCTTCATCGGGCTCCAGTGGCTCTTCCGCAAGGGTCCGGCCGCCACCAACCACTTCGAGGCCGGCGGCTTCGCCCGCAGCAACGAGGACGTGGACTACCCCAACCTGATGTTCCACTTCCTGCCCATCGCGGTGCGCTACGACGGTTCCGTGCCCGCGGGCGGACACGGTTACCAGGTGCATGTGGGCCCCATGTACTCCGACGCCATCGGTTCCGTGAAGATCAAGAGCAAGGACCCGCGCGAACACCCTGCCCTGCGCTTCAACTACCTCTCCACCGAGCAGGACCGCCGTGAGTGGGTCGAGGCGATCCGCGTGGCCCGCACACTCCTCAACCAGCCCGCCCTCGCCCCCTTCAACGACGGGGAGGTCTCGCCCGGACCGTCCGTCGAGACCGACGAGGAGATCCTCGACTGGGTCGCCAAGGACGGCGAGACCGCCCTGCACCCGTCCTGCACCTGCAAGATGGGCCCCTCGACCGACGAGATGGCCGTCGTCGACCCCACCAGCATGCGGGTGCACGGAGTGGAGGGCCTGCGGGTCGTGGACGCCTCCGTGATGCCGTACGTCACCAACGGCAACATCTACGCCCCGGTCATGATGGTCGCCGAGAAGGCCGCCGACCTGATCCTCGGCAAGGAGCCCCTGGCGCCGTCGAAGGCCGCGTACTACCGCCATCGCGACGCCCAGAAGCAGGCCGGGTAGACCTTGGGCGCCACAGGGCTGCGAGCGCTGCTGAGCACCGTCCGCTACGAGGTGCTCCCCGCGAAGGCCACCGAGGACAAGGTCCTCGCCCATGTCCCGCGCGACGTCGTGGTCACGATCACGGCGTCGCCGGTCAAGGGCCTGGAACCGACCCTCGACCTCACCGGCCGGCTCGCCGCGCACGGGTACCGCGTCGTCCCGCACGTGCCCGCGCGGCTGCTGCGGGACGACGTCCACCTCAAGGAGGTCGTCTCCCGGCTCCGCGAGGCGGGCGTGGACGACGTCTTCGTGCCGGCGGGCGACGCGGACCCGCCGGCGGGCTCCTACGACGGTGCCCTGCCGGTCCTGCGCCGGCTGACCGAGCTGGACGACCCCTTCACCCACGTGGGCATCACCGGCTATCCCGAGAGCCATCCCCTCATCCACGACGACCTCACCATCCAGGCGATGTGGGACAAGCGCGCGCACGCCACGTACATCGTGAGCAACCTGTGCTTCGACCCGCGGGTGCTGGGGGAGTGGATCGCCCGGATACGGCGCCGGGACGTCACCCTGCCCGTCTACCTGGGCGTCGCCGGCCCCGTGCAGCGCACCAAGCTGCTCGCCATGGCGACGAAGATCGGCGTGGGGGAGTCGACACGCTTCCTGACCAAGCACGCGTCCTGGTTCCTGCGGTTCGCGGCGCCGGGAGGCTACTCCCCGGACAAGCTCCTGCTGCGCACCGAGGAGACCCTCACAGCGCCCTCAGCGGCCGTGGCCGGGCTGCACCTGTTCACCTTCAACCAGATCGCCGAGACGGAGACGTGGCGGCGGGGCCTGCTGGAGCGGCTCGGCGGCTGAGGTGTCATCGCCGGCCGACGTGTAATCGGGGGGCACGCGTGACGCGGTGGGCGTACCGTCCGGCGCGTGGGCCTTCTGGACGTGGTGCTGACGAACCTCCTCGGCGGACCGGGGGCGCGGCCGGTGAGCTGCCGGTGCGAGCCCCTGGGCGGGAGCACCGGCGCCGCGACGGGGGACGTCAGCCGAGTGACCGGGGTGGCGAGGCTGGGCACGGCCGAGCTGCCCTTCCGGCAGGTGCGCACGGCGTTCCGCCCGCTGCCCGTCGGCCGCCACGCTCCGTTCGCCGGCGATCCACGGCACGGGGCGTACCGGCGGCGCGAACCCCTCGCCTACGCGAGCGACCTGCTGCCGACCGGTCCCGGTCCCGCCGCGCCACGCTGCTACGGCGTGGTGGACGACGTGGTCCATCTGGCCGACGTGTCCGGACGCGCCGAGGCCCCCGAGGTCGCCGCGCGGGGGGCAGGGGCCTGGCAGACGACTGCGAGGGTCCCGGCGGTCGGCCGGCCGGGCATCGGCTCGCCCGGCGGATCGTCGCGAGCGACCCGGACTGGAGCCGGGGCGACGCCGCCCCGCGCATGGCGGCCCTGTGGCAGCGGCGCGGCGAGCTGCTCGACGGGCTCGCGCGCGTCCCGCACGTCCTCGTCCACGGCGACTTCTCCGCCGGCAACCTGATCGCTGCAGACGCGGCGCATCCGGCGCTGAGCAGTGGGGGTCGAGGCCGGCGCGACACCGTGTCCCAAAGGGGCACGGGGAACTGCGCGACCAGCCCCCACCGGCCCGCGGCATGGGCACCGCCCTTCCCGCGGAGCACGTGGCAGGCCCCGTGAGGTGCCCGGCGCTTGTATACGGAGTCCGTCAGCGGAAGACCACCGTGCGGTTGCCGTCCACCATCACGCGGCTCTCGCTGTGCCACTTCACGGCGTGGGCGAGGACCTGTGCCTCCACGTCGCGGCCGACCGTCACCAGCTCGCCGGGGTCGAGGGAGTGGTCCACGCGGACCACGTCCTGCTCGATGATCTGGCCCTCGTCCAGGTCCGAGGTCACGTAGTGCGCTGTCGCGCCGACGAGCTTCACCCCGCGGTCGTAGGCCTGGTCGTAGGGCTTCGCGCCCTTGAAGCTGGGGAGGAAGGAGTGGTGGATGTTGATGGCGCGACCTTCGAGCTGCTTGCACAGGTCGTCGGAGAGGATCTGCATGTAGCGGGCCAGGACCACCAGGTCGACGTCCAGGTCGCGCATCAGCTCCAGCAGGCGTGCCTCGGCCTCCGGCTTGGTGTCCCTGGTGACCGGGACGTGGTGGAAGGGGATGCCGTAGGTCTCCGCCAGGCTCTCGAACTCGCGGTGGTTGGAGACGATCGCCGGGATCTCGATGTTGAGGGCGCCGGTGCGGCAGCGGAAGAGCAGGTCGTTCAGGCAGTGGCCGAACTTGGACACCATGATGAGCGTCCGGGTGGGGGTCGAGGCGTCCCGCAGGATCCAGGAGATGCCGTACGCCTCGGCTACGGGACCGAAGCGGTAACGCAGAGTTTCCAGATTCGCGTTTGGATCGGAAACATCGAAGTGGACCCTCATGAAGAAACGGCCCTGGAGTCGATCATCGAACTGCTGGCTCTCCAGAATGTTGCCGGAGTTCCTGACGAGAAAGCCGCTCACGGCATGGACCAGCCCCGCACTGTCGGGACAGGAGAGAGTGAGGACGTACTCGCGGCCAGGCTGGGGACGAGGGTACCTAGTAGACACGTCGGCCTCCGTTGGTGCGTATTGCACAACTCGGTGAGCTATACGCAACATGGTTGGGGCTGGAAGGGTCCTTGGTCAAGGGAGTGCGGGTCTTTTGGCCCCTTGCTAAATCGTCATCCGCCAACCTCTTGACGTATGTCTGCACATTCGCCAGGGTGTTCCACCACAAGCAATTGGGTGCACGATGCGCAACGCATTTCAGCTGAAGGGCAAGGCGCGTGGCAGACCTGTATGTGGACGGTGAATGGCGGGACGCGGTGGCCGGAGGCCGCCGCGAGATCCGATGTCCCGCCGACGGCACGCTGAGCGCGACCGTTTCGGAAGGGACGCGTCCCGACTCCGAGGCGGCGATCGCCGCGGCCCGTCGCGCCTTCGACGAGGGCACCTGGCCGGGCACCCCCGAGCGCGAGCGCGGCGCCCTGCTGCTGCGCACCGCCGACATCCTGGAGCGCGACGCGAAGGAGTTCGCCCGCGCCGAGTCGCTGGACACCGGCAAGCGGCTGGTGGAGAGCGAGTACGACATCGCGGATGTCGTCTCCTGCTTTCGGTACTACGGCGGGATCGCGGGGACGGATGCAGGCCGTGTGATCGACACCGGGCGCGATGACGCCGTCAGCCGTGTCGTGTACGAGCCGATTGGTGTGTGCGGACTCATCACGCCCTGGAACTACCCTCTGCTGCAAGCCAGTTGGAAGGTCGCCCCGGCCCTGGCCGCCGGCAACACGTTCGTCCTCAAGCCCAGCGAGCTCACCCCCTCCACCTCGATCCTGCTGCTGAAGGCACTGGAGGAGGCCGGGCTCCCGGCCGGCGTCGGCAACCTCGTCCTGGGCACCGGCCCCGAGGTCGGTGCCCCGCTCTCGGAGAGCCCCGACGTCGACATGGTGTCCTTCACCGGCGGCCTGGAGACCGGCAAGCGGATCATGGCCACCGGCGCGGCGACCGTGAAGAAGGTCGCGCTGGAACTCGGAGGCAAGAACCCGAACGTCGTCTTCGCCGACGCCGACTTCGAGACGGCCGTCGACTTCGCCCTCACCGCCGTCTTCCTGCACTCCGGGCAGGTCTGCTCGGCCGGCGCCCGCCTGATCGTCGAGGACTCGCTGCACGACCGCTTCGTCGACGAGGTCGTCCGCCGGGCCCGGCAGATCCGGCTGGGCGGCCCCTTCGACGCCGACGCCGAGAGCGGCGCGCTGATCTCGGCCCAGCACCTGGCCAAGGTCGAGGCGTACGTCGCCGCGGGCATCGCCGAGGGTGCCGTACTGCGCTGCGGCGGCGAGCGGCCGGACGACCCGGCCCTCGCGAACGGCTTCTACTACCCGCCGACCGTCCTCGACGAGTGCGGGCAGCACATGAACGTGGTGCACGAGGAGTCCTTCGGACCGGTGCTGACCATCGAGCGCTTCACCGACGAGGACGATGCCGTACGCATCGCCAACGACACCGAGTACGGACTCGCCGGCGCCGTCTGGACACAGGACGCCGGCAAGGCCCAGCGGGTCGCGCGGCGACTGCGCCACGGCACGGTGTGGATCAACGACTACCACCCCTATGTGCCGCAAGCGGAATGGGGTGGCTTCGGGCACTCGGGTGTGGGCCGGGAGCTGGGACCGACCGGCCTGGACGAGTACCGAGAGCCCAAGCACATCTGGCAGAACATCCAACCCCGGCCGCAGCACTGGTTCCGCGGCTGAACGCCGAAAAGAGGTCGATCGTGACCCCCACACAGACCGAGGTGGCGCAGCGGCGCGGCACGCCTCAGGACTCGGACGGCACGTCCGTCATATCCGTGCGCAATCTGTGGAAGGTGTTCGGGCCGAAGGCCGACCGGGTACCGGAATCGGAGGAGCTGTGCGGGCTCAGCCGGCGCGAGCTCATGGACCGCACCGGATGCACCGCCGCCGTACGCGACGTCAACTTCGACGTCGCGCCGGGCGAGGTCTTCGTCGTCATGGGTCTGTCCGGCTCCGGCAAGTCCACGCTGGTGCGATGTCTGACCCGGCTGATCGAACCCACCTCGGGCGAGGTCGTCTTCGAGGGGCAGGACATCCGTGAGGCGGACGCGGCCCGGCTGCGGGACCTGCGGCGCCGTAAGTTCTCGATGGTCTTCCAGCACTTCGGGCTGCTGCCGCACCGCCGGGTGGTCGACAACGTGGCCTTCGGGCTGGAGATCCGCGGCATGAGCAAGGCGGAGCGGACCAAGCGGGCCCTGGAGGTCGTCGAGCTGGTCGGTCTGGCCGGCTACGAGAACTCCTACCCCGACCAGCTCTCCGGCGGTATGCAGCAACGCGTGGGCCTGGCAAGGGCGTTGGCCGGCGACCCGGACGTGCTCTTCTTCGACGAGCCGTTCTCCGCGCTCGACCCGCTGATCCGCCGCGACATGCAGAACGAGGTCATCCGGCTGCACCACGAGGTCGGCAAGACCATGGTGTTCATCACCCACGACCTCTCCGAGGCGCTCAAGCTGGGCGACCGCATCCTGATCATGCGCGACGGCAAGATGGTCCAGTGCGGCACCGGCGACGAACTGGTGGGCGCCCCCGCCGACGACTACGTACGCGAGTTCGTCAAGGACGTGCCGCGCGGCGACGTGCTCACCCTGCGCTGGATCATGCGCGAACTGCAGGACGGCGACGAGCTGGACGGTCCCGAGCTGGGCCCGGACGTCGTCGTGAAGGAGGCCACCCGGGCCGTCCTCGCGGCCGACAAGCCGGTCAAGGTCGTCGAGAACGGCAAGCTGCTCGGCATCGTCGGCGACGAGGAGATCCTGTCGGTCGTGGCCGGGCAGGAAGGCGGCGCGTGATGGCCGTCGTCATGGAGAAACCCGAGCAGACAGAGGCGGTCGAGCCGGTCGCGCCCGCCCAGCGCGTCCGCAAGGTCGGCCGGCCCGTGGTGATCGGCGCGATCCTCGTCGTCTGGCTGGTGCTGTTCGCCCTCCTGCGCGGCAAGCAGACCCTGTCCCTCGCGGTGGCCGATCTGACCGACCTGCACCGGTGGATCAACGACTTCAACGACTCCATCGGCGCCAACCGCAACTCCAACCCGCTCTTCCTGTACTTCTTCAACGAGATCCGGCTGGTCATCGACAACCTGGTGACCTTCGTCCAGCATCTGATCTCCCAGCCGTCCGGGGCCCGCCCGGTCCCGGAGATCGGCTGGCTCGGCGTCGTCGGCCTGGCCGGCTACATCTCCTGGGCCGTGGGCAACTGGAAGGTCGCCCTGCTGGCCGTGGCCGGCTTCACCTTCTTCGGGCTGCAGGGCCTGTGGCAGGAGAGCATGGACACGCTGGCGCTCATCCTGTGCGCGGTGTTCGTGGCCCTGCTGTTCGCGATCCCGCTCGGGGTGTGGGCCGGTCTCTCCGACCGGTTCAACCGGATCATGACGCCCTTCCTGGACTTCATGCAGACGATGCCGACCTTCGTCTACCTGGCGCCGCTGACCCTCTTCTTCCTCATCGGCGGCGCGTCCGCCACCATCGCCACCGTGATCTACGCGGCCCCGCCGACGATCCGCATCACGGCGCACGCCATCCGCAACGTCTCGAAGACGACGGTCGAGGCGGCCGACTCCCTCGGTGCCACGCGCCGCCAGTCGCTGCTGAAGGTCCTGCTGCCGATGTCCAAGCGGACCGTGGTGATGGGCGTCAACCAGACCATCATGGCCGCCCTGGCCATGGTGACCATCGCGGCGCTGATCAACGCGCCGGGCCTCGGTGTGAACGTTCTCCAGGCACTGCAGTCGCTCGACGTCGGCACGGCCTTCAACGCGGGCCTCGCCATCGTGATCATGGCGATCGTCCTGGACCGGGTCACGACCGCGGCCAGTGTGCGCGAGGAGCACGCACGCAACTCCAAGAACCGCTTCGAGAAGTGGCGGCGGCCCCTGCTGGGTGCCGGTGCCGCTGTCACGCTGGTCCTGATCTACCTGTCGAACACCTACGTGTGGGCGGCCGACTTCCCCGGTGACGGCACCGTCGGCACCCATATCGCGAGCGCGACGGACACCGCGGCCACCTGGGTGCAGGACAATCTGTCGGGCCTGACCAACGCCTTCCGTGACACCCTCACCAACGGCCTGCTCAACCCGTTCCAGACACTGCTCACCGACTCCCCGTGGTGGCTCGTCGGCGGGGTGCTGGTCGCCCTGGCAGTGGTGCTCGGCGGCTGGAAGTCCGGGATCACCACGGCCGTGTGCGTGGGCCTTCTGGTCGCCACCGGCGTGTGGTCGGACGCCATGACGACGATGGCCTCGACGATCGTGGCCACCGTCCTCGTGATGATCCTCGGCATCGTCTTCGGGGTGTGGATGGGTCGCAGCATGATGGCCGACCGCATGATCCGGCCCACGTTGGACGCGGCGCAGGTCATGCCGCCGTTCGTCTATCTGGTGCCGTTCCTCGCGCTGTTCGGTGCCACCCGCTTCACGGCCATCGTCGCCGCGATCGTCTACGGGGCGCCCGTCGCCATGAAGATCATCGCCGACGGGATCCGGGCCGTGCCCGAGACCACCGTGGAGGCGGCGACCTCCGCCGGGTGCAACACCTGGCAGATCATCACCAAGGTTCAACTGCCGATGTCACGCAGTGCCCTGACGCTCGCCACGAACCAGGGTCTGATCTACGTGCTGTCGATGGTTGTTGTGGGCGGCCTGGTAGGAGCAGGAGCCCTCGGCTACGACGTCGTGGCCGGATTCTCGCAGGGCGAGCTGTACGGCAAGGGGCTGGCGGCGGGACTCGCCATCGTACTGCTCGGAGTCATGTTCGACCGGATCACTCAGGCAGCGGCGCGACGCGCGAGCGCTTAAAGGAGCAGGACACCATGGCAAGACACTGGCGAGCCGGCGCGGCCGGCCTGGCCGTCCTCGGCCTCACTCTCACCGCGTGCGGCGGCGCGAAGGTCGGCGACACCTCCTCGGGCTCGAACAGCTCGGGCAGCTCCGGCAAGTGCGGCACGTTCAACCTCGCGGTCAACCCCTGGGTGGGTTACGAGGCCGACGCGGCGGTCGTCGCGTACGTCGCGCAGCACAACCTCGGCTGCACGGTCAACAAGAAGAACCTGAAGGAAGAGATCGCCTGGCAGGGCTTCGGCACCGGCGAGGTCGACGCGGTCCTGGAGAACTGGGGCCACGAGGACCTGGTGAAGAAGTACATCACCGGCCAGAAGACCGCCGTCGACGCCGGCCAGACCGGCAACAAGGGCATCATCGGCTGGTACGTGCCGCCGTGGCTGGCCAAGGCGCACCCCGACATCCTCGACTACAAGAACCTCAACAAGTACGCGTCGAAGTTCAAGACGTCCGAGTCGGGCGGCAAGGGCCAGCTCCTGGACGGCGACCCGTCGTACGTCACGAACGACGCAGCGCTCGTGAAGAACCTGAAGCTGGACTTCAAGGTGGTGTACGCGGGCAGTGAGGCCGCGCTCATCACGGCCTTCCGCACCGCCGAGAAGAACAAGCAGTGGGTGATCGGCTACTTCTACGAGCCGCAGTGGTTCCTCTCCGAGGTCCCGCTGAAGAAGGTCTCCCTGCCCGCGTACAAGACGGGCTGTGACGCCGACGCGGCGAAGGTCGCCTGCGACTATCCCGTCTACAACCTGAACAAGATCGTCAGCGCGAAGTTCGCCAAGTCGGGCAGCCCCGCCTACAACCTGGTGAAGAACTTCAACTGGACGAACGACGACCAGAACGAGGTCGCCAAGTACATCGCCCAGGACAAGCTGTCCGACGACGCGGCCGCCAAGAAGTGGGTCGACGCCAACAAGGACAAGGTGGACGCCTGGCTGAAGTAGGCCCGGTGGCAGAACCGGTCGAACACGCCCGGCGGGCGGTACGCGCACCCCTGCGTACCGCCCGCCGGGCATCGTCGTGTTCGGGGCGTGTTTCAGGCCGTTTTCCGACGTCACGGACCCCTTGACACCCCCTCCCACGGAAGGCACGCTGAGTTGCGCAACCTGAACCACGTTGCGCACAAAGCAACTGAACGGTTTTGAATTCCGGAGGTGCGGCGATGGCGGGACCCCGAGTGGTGATCATCGGAGCGGGCGTCGTGGGAGCGGCCCTCGCTGACGAGATCTCCGCACGAGGCTGGACCGAAGTGACCGTGGTGGACCAGGGTCCGCTCCCCGCCACCGGGGGATCCACGTCGCACGCGCCCGGCCTGGTCTTCCAGACGAACTCGTCCAAGACCATGACCGAGCTGGCCCGCTACACCGTCGAGAAGTTCTGCTCCCTCGACGTCGACGGCAAGCCCTGCTTCCTGCAGGTCGGCGGCCTCGAAGTGGCGACCACCCCCGAGCGCCTCGCGGAGCTGCACCGCCGCCACGGCTGGATCACCGCCTGGGGCATCGAGGCCCGTCTGCTGACCACCGACGAGTGCCTCGAACAGCATCCGCTGGTCAACCGCGACAAGGTCCTCGGCGGCCTCCTGGTCCCGACCGACGGCCTCGCGAAGGCGGTGCTGGCCGTCGAGGCGCAGATCCGCCGGGCCACCGAGCGCGGCGTCACCTTCCTGCCCCGCCACGAGGTCCTGGACATCCTCCAGGCCGACGGCGAGGTGACCGGCGTCCGCACCGACCAGGGCGATCTGGAAGCCGACATCGTCGTGTGCTGCGCCGGCATCTGGGGCCCGAAGATCGCCCGCATGGCCGGCATGAACCTTCCGCTGACCCCGCTGGCCCACCAGCTCGCCTGGACCGGCCCGATCCCCGCGCTCGCCGGCCAGACCGAGGAGGCGGTCCGCCCGATCCTGCGCCACCAGGACGCCGACCTCTACTACCGCGACCGCTTCGACGGCATCGGCATCGGCTACTACGGCCACCGCCCGATGCCCATCACCGCGGACGAGATCCTCTCCTTCGACGAGGCCGCGACCATGCCTTCGGTCCTCGAGTTCACCGAGGAGGACTTCGAGCCGGCCTGGACGGAGACCCAGTCCCTCCTCCCCTCCACCAAGGAGGCGAAGGTCGAGGAGGGCATCAACGGCCTCTTCTCCTTCACCACCGACAACTTCCCGCTCCTCGGCGAGTCCCCGGACGTCAAGGGCTTCTGGGTCGCCGAGGCGGTCTGGGTCACCCACTCCGCGGGCGTCGGCCGGGCGATGGCCGAGTGGCTGGTCGACGGCCACTGTTCCTCCTTCGACCTGCACGAGTGCGACGTCAACCGCTTCGAGCCGCACCAGCTGACCCCCGAGTACGTCCTGGCCCGCGACTGCCAGAACTTCGTCGAGGTCTACGACATCCTCCACCCGCTCCAGCCCTCCGGTAAGCCGCGCCCGATCCGCAAGAGCCCCTTCTACGCCCGCCAGCAGGAGCACGGCGCTTTCTTCCTGGAGGCGGGCGGCTGGGAGCGGCCGCAGTGGTACGAGGCCAACGCGGGGTTGGTCGAGGGCCGTAGCATCCCGACCCCCAACGACTGGGCCGCGCAGTACTGGTCGCCCATCGTCGGCGCCGAGGCCCAGCGCACCCGGGAGACCGTCGCGCTCTACGACATGACGGCCCTCAAGCGCCTGGAGGTCTCCGGCCCCGGTGCCGCCGACTTCCTGGAGCGGCTGGTCACCGGCAAGGTCGCCAAGTCGGTCGGCTCGGTGACGTACACCCTCCTGCTGGACCACGACGGCGGCATCCGCAGCGACATCACCGTGGCCCGGCTGGCCCCGGACCTGTTCCAGGTCGGCGCCAACGGCAACCTCGACCTCGACTGGTTCGGCCGCCACCTCCCGGCCGACGGCACGGTCCAGGTCCGCGACATCACGCCGGGCACCTGCTGCATCGGCCTCTGGGGCCCGCTGGCCCGCAAGGTCCTCCAGCCGCTGACCGACGAGGACTTCTCGGGCGACGGCCTGAAGTACTTCCGCGCCAAGAAGGCGCACATCGGCAGCGTGCCGGTGACCGCGATGCGCCTGTCGTACGTAGGCGAACTCGGCTGGGAGATCTACACCACCGCCGACCTGGGCGAGAAGCTCTGGGACACCCTGTGGTCGGCGGCCGAGCCCCTCGGCGGCATCATCGCCGGCCGCGGCGCCTTCAACAGCCTCCGCCTGGAGAAGGGTTACCGCTCCTTCGGCACCGACATGACGTACGAGCACGACGCGTACGAGGCGGGCGTCGGCTTCGCCGTGAAGCTCGACAAGGGCGACTTCATCGGCAAGGAGGCGCTGGAGCGCCGCAAGGCCGACGTACGACGGAAGCTGACCTGCCTGACGATCGAGGACCCGCAGTCGGTCGTGCTGGGCAAGGAGCCGGTCTACGACGGTGAGCGCGCGGTCGGCTATGTCACCAGCGCTGCCTACGGCTACACGATCGGCAAGGGCATCGCGTACGCCTGGCTCCCCGCCGAACTGACCGCCCCCGGAACCACCCTGCGGATCGGCTACTTCGACCAGCGCTTCGAGGCGGTCGTGGCCGAGGAGCCGCTGTTCGACCCGACGATGTCCCGTCTCCGTGGCTAGCCCTGCAGAAGGAGCACCGCTGGTGACCGCAGAACTTCTTGACGGCAGGGCGACCGCCGCCGCCATCCGCCGTGAACTCGCCGAGCGCGTGGCCAAGTTGACCGCCAACGGTGGTCGGCCGCCCGGCCTCGGTACCGTCCTCGTCGGTGACGACCCGGGCAGTCACGCCTACGTCGGCGGCAAGCACCGGGACTGCGCCCAGGTGGGCATCGCCTCCATCCGGCGCGATCTGCCCGCGGACGCCACCCAGCAGCAGGTAGAGGACGTCGTCGACGAGCTCAACGCCGACCCGGCCTGCACCGGCTACATCGTCCAACTCCCGCTCCCCGCACACCTGGACGCGGGCGCCGTGCTGGCCCGGATGGACCCGGCCAAGGACGCCGACGGACTGCACCCCGTCAACCTCGGCCGGCTCGTCCTGGGCACCGAGGCGCCGCTGCCGTGCACCCCGCGCGGCATCGTCGAACTGCTGCGCCGCTACGAGGTGCCGATCGCCGGAGCCAGGGTCTGTGTGATCGGGCGCGGCATCACCGTCGGACGCCCCATCGGACTTCTCCTCACCCGCCGCTCCGAGAACGCCACCGTCACCCTCTGCCACACCGGCACCAAGGGCCTGGCCTGGCATGTCCGCGAGGCCGACATCGTCATCGCGGCCGCCGGCTCGCCGGGGCTGATCACCAAGGACATGCTGCGCCCCGGCGCGGCCGTCCTGGACGTCGGCATCACCCGCACCGACAACGGGCTGGTGGGTGACGTCCACCCGGAGGCCGCCGAGGTCGCCGGATGGATCGCGCCGATGCCCGGGGGCGTGGGCCCCATGACCCGGGCGATGTTGCTCGCCAACGTCGTCGAGGCCGCCGAGAGGAACGCGAACACCGTATGAACGCGCTGAACACCCCCCTGGCGGAGCTGGACCCCGAGGTCCACGCCGCGCTCGCCGCCGAACTGCACCGCCAGCAGTCCACCCTCGAGATGATCGCCTCCGAGAACTTCGCGCCCACCGCCGTGATGGAGGCCCAGGGCTCGGTCGCGACCAACAAGTACGCCGAGGGCTACCCCGGCCGGCGCTACTACGGCGGCTGCGAACACGTCGACGTCACCGAGCGGTTGGCGATCGAGCGGATCAAGTCCCTCTTCGGGGCCGGGTTCGCCAACGTCCAGCCGCACTCCGGTGCCCAGGCCAACACGGCTGTCTTCTTCGCCCTGCTGCAGCCCGGCGACACCATCCTGGGCCTCGACCTCGCACACGGCGGCCACCTCACCCACGGCATGCGCATCAACTACAGCGGCAAGATGCTGAACGTGGTGCCCTACCACGTGTCCGAGACCGACAACCTGGTCGACATGGACGAGGTCGAGCGCCTCGCCAAGGAACACCGCCCCAAGATGATCATCGCGGGCTGGTCGGCATACCCGCGGCAGCTGGACTTCGCGGCGTTCCGCCGGATCGCCGACGAGGTGGGCGCCCTGCTGATGGTCGACATGGCGCACTTCGCGGGGCTCGTGGCGGCCGGGCTGCACCCGAACCCCGTACCGCACGCCCATGTCACCACCACGACCACCCACAAGACGCTCGGCGGTCCGCGCGGCGGAGTCATCCTCACCAACGAGGCCGACCTCGCCAAGAAGATCAACTCGGCGGTGTTCCCGGGCATGCAGGGCGGCCCGCTGGAGCACGTCATCGCCGCGAAGGCGGTCTCCTTCAAGGTCGCGGCGTCGCCGGAGTTCGCCGAGCGGCAAGCGCGTACGCTGGCCGGTTCCCGCATCCTGGCCGAGCGCCTCACACAGCGCGACGCGCAGGCCGCGGGCGTCAAGGTGCTCACCGGCGGCACGGACGTCCATCTGGTCCTCGTGGACCTGCGGGACTCCTCGCTGGACGGCCGTCAGGCCGAGGATCTGCTCCACGAGATCGGCATCACGGTCAACCGGAACGCCGTCCCCTTCGACCCGCGCCCGCCCATGGTGACGTCCGGTCTGCGCATCGGCACCCCGGCGCTGGCCACCCGCGGCTTCACCGAGGAGGACTTCGCCGAAGTGGCCGACGTGATCGCGCTGGCCCTCCAGCCGGAGCCCGACCTCGCCGCCCTGCGCGCCCGCACCGAGGCGCTGGCGGCCAAGCACCCGCTCTACCCGCACCTCTCCGGTGCCTCAGGAGACGCCCGATGAGCCCCACCACCCCCGGCGCCGACCTCCCCGACCACCCGGAGTTCCTCTGGCGCACACCGGAGCCGAAGCGCTCGTACGACGTGGTGATCGTCGGCGGCGGCGGACACGGCCTCGCCACCGCCCACTACCTGGCGAAGAACCACGGCATCACCAATGTCGCCGTGCTGGAGAAGGGCTGGCTCGCGGGCGGCAACATGGCCCGCAACACCACGATCATCCGCTCCAACTACCTGTGGGACGAGAGCGCCGGCATCTACGAGCACGCGCTCAAGCTCTGGGAGAACCTGGAGGAGGAGCTCGACTACCCGATCCTCTTCTCCCAGCGCGGCGTGCTCAACCTCGCCCACAGCCTCCAGGACGTGCGCGACAGCGTCCGCCGCGTGGAGGCGAACCGCCTCAACGGCGTCGACGCCGAGTGGCTGGACGCGGAGCAGGTCGAAGAGGTCTGCCCGATCGTCAACATCTCCCCTGACGTGCGCTACCCGGTCCTGGGCGGCACCTACCAGCCGCGCGCCGGCATCGCCAAGCACGACTACGTGGCCTGGGGCTACGCCCGTTCCGCGGACGAGGCCGGCATCGACATCATCCAGAACTGCGAGGTCACCGGCCTGGACGTGGTCGGCGGCCGGGTGGTCGGAGTCCAGACCACCCTCGGTCCGATCGCCGCGGGCAAGGTGGCCCTGTGCTCGGCGGGCCACACCTCGGTCCTGGCCGCCATGGCAGGCATCGAACTCCCGCTCCAGAGCCACCCGTTGCAGGCCCTGGTGTCGGAGTTGCTGGAGCCGGTGCATCCCACGGTCGTCATGTCCAACGCCGTCCACGTGTACGTCAGCCAGGCGCACAAGGGCGAGCTGGTGATGGGCGCGGGCATCGACTCGTACAACTCCTACACCCAGCGCGGCGCGTTCCACATCATCGAGGACCAGATGGCGGCGGCCCTGGAACTCTTCCCGGTCTTCGCCCGCGCCCACGTCCTGCGCACCTGGGGCGGCATCGTCGACGTCAGCCCCGACGCCTCACCCATCGTCGGCCTCAGCCCCGTCGACAACCTCTACCTCAACTGCGGCTGGGGAACGGGCGGTTTCAAGGCCACTCCCGGCGTCGGCTGGGTCTACGCCCACACCATCGCCCACGACACCCCGCACGCCCTCAACGCCCCCTTCTCGCTCGACCGTTTCACCACCGGCGCGCTCGTCGACGAGCACGGCGCGGCCGCGGTGGCCCACTAGGGAGCCCTACGATGCTGCTCATCCCCTGCCCGTGGTGCGGGCCCCGCGACGAGGCCGAGTTCCACTACGGCGGCCAGGCCCATGTCGCGTATCCGGCGGACCCGTCGGCCCTGACCGACGAGGAGTGGGCCAAGTACCTGTTCTTCCGCGCCAACCCCAAGGGCCCCTTCGCCGAGAGGTGGAGCCACTCGGCGGGCTGCCGACGGTGGTTCAACGCGGTGCGGGACACGGCGACGAACGAGGTGTTGGCGGTGTACCGGGCGGGGGAGGAGCGGCCGGAGACCTTTGAGCCGCGCCCCGTCACATCTCAGGCCAGTCCGGCACAATCAGCCCGTCCGGCGTGTGAGGACGAGGCCCCTTCAGGGCCGATCGGGGGTCTGGGGGCAGAGCCCCCAGCACGGCTGGACAGCCAACCGAACCGGTTGGCCACGGGCGGCCGAGTGGACCGCAACCACCCCCTGACCTTCACCTTCGACGGCACCCAGTACCAGGGCTTCCGCGGCGACACACTCGCGTCGGCCCTCCTGGCCAACGGCGTCATCCAAGCCGCCACCAGCATCAAGCTCGGCCGCCCCCGCGGCATCTTCTCGGCCGGCGTGGAAGAGCCCAACGCCGTAGTCCAGATCGAGGAACCCTTCCCCGAGCCGATGCTCCCCGCCCCCACCATCGAGCTCTACGACGGCCTGGTGGCGACCAGCCTCCCCGGCCAGGGCCGCCTCGCCACCGCTCCCGACCCCGCCCGCTACGACGCCGTCCACGACCACTGCGACGTCCTGATCGTCGGCGCCGGCCCGGCCGGACTCGCAGCCGCGGCGGCCGCAGCCGGCACCGGCGCCCGCGTGATCCTCGCCGACGCCGAGCCCGCCCTGGGCGGCAGCCTCCTCGGCACCGGCGAACTCGGTGACTGGACAGCCGAGTTGAGCGCCCGGCTCGACGCCGCCCCCGACGTCCGCATCCTGCGTCGCACCACCGTCTTCGGCTACTACGACGACAACCACCTCCTCGCGGTGGAACGCCGCACCGACCACCTCGGCGCCGAAGCCCCGGCCAACGTCTCCCGCGAACGAGTGCACCGCATCCGCGCCCGCCGGGTCGTCCTCGCCACCGGCGCCCACGAGCGCTCCCTCGCCTTCGCGGACAACGACCGCCCCGGCGTGATGCTGGCCGCCTCCGCCCGCACCTACCTCCACCGCCACGGCGTCCTGCCCGGCCGCCACGCGGTCGTGTTCACCACCAACGACAGTGCGTACGCGGCGGCGTTGGACCTGGCGGCCTCCGGAGTGGAGATCTCGGCGATCGTCGACACCCGCCCCGAACCCGGCGCCTGGGCGGACCGCGCCCGCACGGCCGGCATCGAGGTGCTGCCCGGCCATGCCGTCATCGGCACGCAGGGCGAGGCCCGCCTGACGGCGGTGACCGTCGCCCCGTACGGAGAGACCACGGGGCAGCGGGAGTTCACCGCCGATCTGCTCCTGGTCTCCGGCGGCTGGAACCCCGTGGCGCATCTGTTCAGCCAGTCGGGCGGAAAGCTCCGCTACGACGAGGCGCTCGGCACCTTCGTGCCCGACGCCGGCCGGCAGGCCGTCGAGGTCGCGGGCAGCGCGAGCGGTGTGTTCGACCTGGCCGGCGTCCTCGCGCAGGGCGCGGCGGCCGGCGCCCGTGCGCTCGAGGCCGAGGGCTACGCCCCCGAGGCGCCCGGCCTTCCGCAGGTGCCCGCGCACCCTCGACCTACGCCGCCCATGCAGGTGTTCACCGTCCCGGGCCGCGAAGGCGCCCCCCGCTTCGTCGACCTGCAACGCGATGTCACCGTCGACGATCTGTCCCGCGCCACCGGCGCCGGTCTGCGCTCGGTCGAGCACACCAAGCGCTACACCACCGCCGGTACCGCCAACGACCAGGGCAAGACCGCAGGCGTCCTGGCCAGCGGTGTGGTCGCCGAACTCCTCGGCGTGGACATCTCCGCGCTCGGTACGACGACCTTCCGCCCGCCGTACACGCCGGTCTCCTTCGCCGCCCTCGCCGGTCGCGACCGCGGCGCCCTCAGCGACCCGGTCCGCACCACCGCCCTCCACGAGTGGCACGTCGGGCAGGGCGCCCTGTTCGAGAACGTCGGCCAGTGGAAGCGCCCCTGGTACTACCCCCAGGACGGCGAGGACATGGAGACGGCCGTGCTGCGCGAGTGCGCCGCCGCCCGTGACAGCGTCGCCTTCATGGACGCCTCCACCCTCGGCAAGATCGACGTCCAGGGTCCCGACGCCGGTGTCTTCCTCGACCTGCTCTACACCAACATGATGAGCACCCTGAAGGTCGGCATGATCCGCTACGGCGTGATGTGCCGCCCGGACGGCATGGTCTTCGACGACGGCACGGTCATCCGCCTCGCCCAGGACCGCTTCCTGGTCACCACGACCACCGGCAACGCGGCGACCGTCCTGGACTGGATGGAGGAGTGGCTCCAGACCGAGTGGCCGGAGCTGAAGGTCCACTGCACCTCGGTCACCGAGCAGTGGGCCACGGTCGCCCTGGTCGGTCCGCGGTCCCGCGCGGTCCTCGGTTCGCTCGCGCCCCAACTGGCCGTCTCCAACGACGACTTCCCGTTCATGGCCTGGCGTGAGACGACCGTCGCGGGCATCGAGGCGCGGGTCTGCCGGATCAGCTTCTCCGGTGAACTCGCGTACGAGATCAATGTGTCGCCGTGGGAGGCCCTCGCCCTGTGGGAGGCGCTGTACGAGGCCGGTGCCCCGTACGGCATCACCCCGTACGGCACCGAGACCATGCACGTCCTGCGCGCCGAGAAGGGCTACCCGATCATCGGCCAGGACACCGACGGCACGGTCACCCCGCAGGACCTCGGCATGAGCTGGGCGGTCTCCAAGAAGAAGCCGGACTTCATCGGCAAGCGCTCCTACGCCCGCGCCGACGCCGTCCGCCCGGACCGCAAGCACCTGGTCGGTCTGCTCCCGGAGGACCCGGGCACCTTCCTCCCCGAAGGCACCCACCTGGTCGCCGAGAGCGAGCTGCCCGCGCCCCCGGTGCCGATGCTCGGCCACGTGACCTCCAGCTACCGCAGCGCCGCCCTCGGCCGCACCTTCGCCCTCGCCCTGATCAAGGGCGGCCGGGACCGCATCGGCGAACGCCTCTACGCCCCCGTCGGCGACCGGCTGGTCCCGGTGACCGTCGCAAGCCCCGTCCTCTACGACCCCGAGGGAGCCCGCCGCGATGGCTGACACCGCACTCGACGCCCCGCCCCGCAGCCCCCTCGCGCACGCCGCCGACCGTCTGGCCGCCGTGACGCACGACTCCGAGGGTGCTGTCCGGCTGGCCGAACTCCCGTTCCTGACCCAGCTGAACATCCGTCTGGACGCCAAGGGAGCCGCGGCGGACGCCGTGGGCCTCGCGCTCGGTCTCCAACTGCCCCTCGAACCCAACACGGTGCTACGGGCGGGGGAGTCGACGGTCCTCTGGCTCGGCCCGGACGAATGGCTGCTCATCGCCCCACCCGGCGCTCAGCGCGACCTGGAGAGCCGTGTCCGGGAGGCCGCCGGCGACGAGTTCGTCTCCGTCACCGACGTCTCCGCACAGCGCACCACCCTCCTCGTCGCGGGCCCCCTCGCCCGCGACCTGCTGTCCCACGGCTGCGCCCTGGACCTCCACCCGCGCGTCCTCACCCCCGGCCGCTGCGCCCAGACCACCCTGGGCCGCACCCAGGTCGTCCTGGTCGCCCGGGACGAGCCCAAGGCCGGATTCTGGGTGCTGGTGCGGTCGTCCTTCGCCGGCTACCTCGCGGACTGGATACTGGACGCGGCCACCGAATACGTATGACCCGGATCGGGTCTCCGTCGGACGGGTGATAACGTGGCCCGGAATTCACGGAGACCCGATGGAACGACGTCAGCTGGAATATTTCATCGCCGTGGTCGAACACGGCGGATTCACCGCCGCGGCACTCGCGCTGCATGTCGCTCAGCCCTCGCTTTCGCATGCCATTCGGGCCCTGGAGCGCGAATTCGGCGGAAGTCTTTTCCACCGCCTTCCGCACGGCGTCGTGCTCACCGCGGCAGGTGAGGCGCTGGTACGACCGGCCCAGCAGGTCCTGCGCGACCTGTCCACGGCGGGCTCCCTGGTGCGCGAGGTCCTCGGTCTGGAGGGCGGCCGGCTCGACATCGTCTCCCAGACGACCCTCTCCGTCGATCCGCTCGCCGGCCTGCTCGGGCGCTTCCACCGCGCGCACCCGAAGGTCTCCGTGCGCGTGGTGGACCCGGAGCGCGGAGCCGACGTGGCGGTCATGGTCGCGGCCGGCCGGTGCGAACTCGGTCTGGTGGACGCCTCGGTGCCCACCGGGGACCTCAGCGGGATCGATCTGCCGGCGCAGGAGATGCATGTCGTCCTGCCACCGGACCACCCGCACCCGCCGGGCCCCACCATCACCTCGCGTGAACTGGCCGCGCTGGACCTGATCGTGACGCCCCCGGGCACCGAGACCCGGGTGGCCGTGGACGACGTGTGCACCGCGCTCGGTGTCGCACCGCGGATCGTGGTGGAGACCGCGCACCGAGCGATGATCGTGCCGCTGGTCCTCGCCGGCGTCGGCGCCTCCCTGCTGCCCGCCTCCATGGCCCGGGACGCCGAGATCCGCGGGGCCCGCATGGTCTCCAACCGCCCCCGACTGCTGCGCCACGGGCGCCTGGTCTGGCGGTCGGGCCCGCTGTCGCCCGCCGCCCAGGCCTTCGTGGACCTGACGGCCGCACCGGCCGAGGACTGACGCCTGCTGCCGGTATAGATGTTTTCTACCGCCTTCATTCAAAACCGGTCCAGGGTGATTCTCCGCACCTTGTTGACCTGCGTCGACGCCGAATGACATTTTTGCTGAGCCGTACATGGGCAGGCAGTGGAAGTCCTGCTGCATTGCGCCATTGATTCGGCATTGCGAAAAGTTTGTGAAATTTCCCCGGCGGACCGCATCGGAGAAATGCATGACTGAGTTCGACGCCGGACGGCACATCCTTCCCCGCCCCGACTCCCGCCGGCCCCTGACGACCGCGATGGACGTCCACGAGCAGGAGGCGGCCTTCACGCCCATCGGCCCGGTCCCGCCGCCGCAGGGCGCGCCGAACGTGGTGGTCGTGCTCGTCGACGACCTGGGCTTCGGCACCTCCAGTGCCTTCGGCGGACCGTGCGAGATGCCGGCCGCGGAACGACTTGCCGACGGCGGACTGCGCTACACCCGCTTCCATGTGACGGCCCTCTGCTCGCCGACCCGGCAGGCCCTGCTGACCGGACGCAACCACCACTCGGTGGGCATGGGCGGTACCACCGAGATGACCACGGCGGCTCCCGGATACAACGGCTTCCGCCCGCGCAGCGCGGCCACCCTCGCCCAGATCCTGCAGGGCAACGGCTACAGCACGGCCGCCTTCGGCAAATGGCACCAGACCCCGCCCCGGGAGATCAGCGCGGTCGGCCCGTTCGACCGCTGGCCGACCGGCGAGGGCTTCGACACCTTCTACGGCTTCATGGGCGCCGAGATGAACCACTGGTACCCGCTGCTCTACCAGGGCACCACCCCCATCGAGCCCGACCGCCGCCCCGAGGACGGCTACCACCTCTCCGAGGACCTCGTCGACCACGCCATCGACTGGGTGCGCACCCAGCGCACCCTGACCCCGGGCCGCCCCTTCTTCACCTATCTCGCCCTCGGCGCCGCACACGCACCGCTGCACGTCGCCCCGGAATGGCGGGAGAAGTACCGCGGACACTTCGACCACGGCTGGGACCGCCAGCGCGAACTCACCCTTCAGCGGCAGAAGGAACTCGGCGTGGTGCCCCAGGGCGCGGAACTCGCGAGCTGGGCGGAGGGCGTCCCCCACTGGGACGAACTCACCGGGAACCAGCGCCGGTTGGCCGCCCGCTTCATGGAGACCTTCGCCGGATTCACCGAACACGCGGACGTACAGGTCGGCCGGTTCCTCGACGCCCTCGACGAACTCGGCGAGCTGGACAACACGCTGATCCTCTACATCCTCGGCGACAACGGCGCCTCGGGCGAGGGCGGCATCGAAGGCACCATCGTCGAGCACCGGCTCGGGCACGGCATCGTCGACGACCCGGACGAGATGATCGGGCACCTCGACGAGATCGGCGGCCCGTACAGCTACCCGATCGCCCCGGCGGGCTGGGCGCTGGCGCTCAACACCCCCTACCAGTGGACCAAGCAGGTGGCCTCGCACTTCGGCGGCACCAGGGACGGCATGATCCTGCACTGGCCCGGTGGAGTCCCCGAACGCGGCGGCCTGCGCCACCAGTTCTCCCACGTCATCGACGTCCTGCCGACGATCCTGGACTGCGTCGGCATCCCGGCACCGTTCAGCGTCGACGGCGTGACACAGCAGCCCATCGAGGGCACCAGCATGTGGCGCACCCTCACCGATCCCGAGGCGCCCGAACACCGTCGTACGCAGTACTTCGAGATGTGCGGCAACCGGGGCATCTACCACGAGGGCTGGATGGCGGTCACCCGGCACGGCATCCCGTGGGAGATGGTGCCCGACAAGAACAAGCGATTCGCCGACGACGTCTGGGAGTTGTACGACCTCACCACGGACTGGAGCCAGGCCCACGACCTCGCCGCCGAGCATCCCGCCCTGCTGCGCCGACTGCAGGACCTGTTCCTGATCGAGGCGGCCAAGTACCAGGTCTTCCCGCTGGACGACCGCGTCACCGAGCGGGAGAACCCCGCCGTGGCCGGACGCATCGACCTGCTCGGCGACCGCACCTCCGTGACGTACCGCGGCGGCATGCGGCGGTTCACGGAGGAGACCACACCCAACATCAAGAACCGCTCGCACAGCATCACCGCGGACATCGAGACACCGGAGACGCCGGCCGAGGGCGTGCTCATCGCACAGGGCGGTCGGTTCGGCGGCTGGTCCCTGTACGTCACCGAGGGGCAACCGGCCTACGTCTACAACTACTTCGGGATGAACCTCTACACCGTGCGCGGCGACCGGCCCCTGACACCGGGACGGCACGAGGTGCGGCTCGAGTTCGACTACGACGGCGGCGGGCTCGGCAAGGGCGGGACCGCCACGCTCCTGGTGGACGGCGAGCGGCAGGCCACCGGACGGGTCGAGCAGACCATCCCGTACTACTTCTCCTTCGACGAGACGCTCGACGTCGGGGTGGATCTGAGCACACCGGTGACCGACGACTACCCCGTCCTCGACAACGAGTTCACCGGGGTCGTGCACACCGTCCGCATCGACCTGGACGCCGCGGCCGGGGAGCAGACGGAATTCGACGGCGGGTTGCACCGGCGCGTGATGGGGGCCCAGTGAACTGCTGCGCGCCGTCCGGCGGTCGGGACACGGGGCGGTCACCGGACCGGCCGACAGCGGTCCGCCCGCCGACCACCGAGGGCATGGTGGCCGTCCCCGCCGGCGAGTTCCTCATGGGCAGCGAGGACGCCCTCGCCTACCCCGCCGACGGCGAAGGCCCGGTGCGGACGGCGTCCGTCGACGCCTTCTGGATCGACGCCTGCACGGTGTCCAACGAGCAGTTCGCCCGTTTCGCCGACGAGACCGGGTACCGCACCTCCGCCGAGCGGATCGGCTGGTCGTTCGTCTTCGCCGGTCTGCTCCCGGACGACTTCCCGCCCACCCGGGGCGTGGTGGGCGCACCCTGGTGGCGCCAGGTGGAGGGCGCCGACTGGCGTCGCCCCGACGGACCGCACTCCACCTGGCGGGACCGGCCGGACCACCCGGTCGTCCACGTCGACTGGGACGACGCCCACGCCTACTGCGCCTGGGCCGGCAAACGCCTGCCCACGGAGACGGAATGGGAGCGCGCCGCCCGAGGCGGACTGCACGCCAAGGTGTTCCCCTGGGGCGACGAGCGCGAACCGGGCGGCCGCCCCCGGATGAACGTCTGGCAGGGCGACTTCCCGAACCGTCACTCGACGGCCGACGGCTGGTACGGCACCTGCCCGGTCGACGCGTACGAGCCCAACGGCTTCGGCCTGTACAACGCCACCGGCAACGTCTGGGAGTGGTGCGCCGACACCTTCTCCCCCTCCCGCGGCGGACGGCAGCGTGTCGCCAAGGGCGGCTCCTACCTGTGCCACGCCTCCTACTGCCGCCGCTACCGCGTCGCCGCGAGGCAGGGCCTGTTCCCCGACTCGGCCACCGGCAACGTGGGGTTCCGGTGCGCCCTCGACCTCGACCCGATCACTCAGCCGTCGGCGCGCCGCGCGGACGCGTAAGGAGCAGGACACCATGGCAGGACACTGGAGAGCCGGCGCGGCCGGCCTGGCCGTTCTCGGCCTCACCCTCACCGCCTGCGGCGGCGCGAAGGTCGGCGACAACTCGGCTGCTGCGGACAGCGGATCGGGCAAGTGCGGCACCTTCAACCTCGCGGACAACCCCTGGGTGGGCTACGAGGCGGACGCGGCCGTCGTCGGCTATGTGGCGGAGCAGAAGCTCGGCTGCAAGGTCGTCAAGAAGAACCTGAAGGCGGAGATCGGCTGGCAGGGCTTCGAGACCGGCGAGGTCGACGCCATCCTCGAGAACTGGGGCCACGAGGAGCTGAAGAAGAAGTACATCACCCAGCAGAAGAGCGCGGTCGACCTGGGCGAGACGGGCAACAAGGGCATCATCGGCTGGTACGTCCCGCCGTGGATCGCGAAGAAGTACCCGGACATCACCGACTGGAAGAACCTCAACAAGTACGCGTCGCACTTCAAGACCTCCGAGTCCGGCAGCAAGGGCCAGCTCCTCGACGGCGACCCGTCGTACCAGACCAACGACGCGGCCCTGGTGAAGAACCTGAAGCTGAACTTCAAGGTGGTGTACGCGGGCAGTGAGACGGCGCTCATCCAGGCCTTCCGGGACGCCGAGAAGAACAGGAAATGGGTGATCGGCTACTTCTACGAGCCGCAGTGGTTCTTCTCGGAGGTACCGCTGGTCCACATCCACCTGCCCAAGCACACCACGGGCTGTGACGCCGACCCGGCGAAGGTCGCCTGCGACTACCCCGTGTTCGACCTCGACAAGATCGTCAGTACGAGGTTCGCGAAGTCCGGCAGCCCCGCCTACGACCTGGTGAAGAACTTCACCTGGACCAACACCGACCAGAACACCGTGGCGAAGTACATCGCGGTGGACAAGATGACGCCGGATGCCGCGGCGAAGAAGTGGGTCGACGCCCATCCGGACAAGGTCAGGGCCTGGCTCGGGTAGGCGCTCCGACCGAGCGCCCCGCCCACGAAGGGGGCTCTTCCGTCAGGGAGCCGAGCGTTGCCAGGACCGAGTCGGGGAACGGGGTCGCCCGGCCGGCCGCCTGGTCGACATGGAGCGCGAGCAGTTCGATGGTGGCCACCGGGTCGGCATCGGCTGCCGCCTCCGTGCCCGCGTACATCTCGTGCGTGAACCACGCCTTCTTCCCGGTCGCACTCAACACCCTCGTCCGAACGGCGAGTTGAGCGCCCAACGGTACGTCCCGCAGATAGCGGACATGAGACTCGACCGTGTACATCGAGCAGCCGGTGCTCTTGCGATACGCGGGGTCCATCCCCGTGAGCACCATCAGCGTGTCCGTCGCGAAGCCGAAGACGAGGACGTAGAACGCCTCGCTCATATGGCCGTTGTAGTCGATCCACTCCGGGCGCACGGTCTCGCGGAACAACGGAAGGCGTGGCGGGTTCACTCGGTGCCCTCCCCGGGCAGTCGGCCGGTGGCGCGCAGGACGGCGATGACGCCCCGGTCGCGTTCGGCGACCAGGTCTGCGAGGGTACGGCCGTCGGCGGCGTCGTCACAGCCGGCGACGACCGCGTCGTAGAGCGCCTTGTCCAGCTCGGGGGCCTCAAGGCGGGTCCACGGGGACTTCAGGGACGGCCCGAAGTGGTCGAGCATACGGGCCATTCCGCCTTCCCCGCCCGCGAGGGCGAAGGTGAGCATCGGGCCCATGATCGCCCAACGCAGGCCGGGGCCCTCGGTGATGGACAGGTCGATGTCGCGGACCGTCGCCTCACCGCCCGCCACCATGTGCAGGGCCTCCCGCCACAGCGCTTCCTGGAGGCGGTTGGCGATGAAGCCGGGGACCTCGCGGTGCATGGTGATGACCGACTTGCCCGCCACCTCGTAGAAGCGAGCCGCCCACCGCACCGCCTCCGGATCCGTCCGCTCCCCGCCGACCACCTCCACCAGCGGGATGAGATACGGCGGGTTGAACGGGTGGCCGACGACCAGCCGGCCCGGCGTGGCCGCCTCGGTCTGCAGGTCGGTCATGGGGTAGCCGGAGGTGGAGGAGGCGATGACGACCCCCGCGGGCGTCGTGGCGTCCAGCTGTGCCAGCAGTTCGCGCTTGAGGTCGAGCTTCTCCGGGGCGCTCTCCTGCACGAACTGCGCGTCGGCGACGGCCTCGTCGAGTGTCGCGGTCACGGTGAGCCGGTCCGGCGAGGCGCCAGGTGCGAGCCCGAGCTGTTCGAGCGCGGGCCAGGCGGCCTCGACGAGGCGCCGCAGCCGGGGCTCGGCGTCGGGGGCCGGATCCCAGGCCGTGACCTCGTAGCCACGGGCCAGGAAGTGGGCGACCCAGCCACCGCCGATCACTCCCGCGCCGACGCAGGCGACGCGGCGGACGTCCTCGGGTGCGCAAGTCTCCGTCATCCACGGCTCCTTGAAGTGAGGGAGAGGGGAACCACAGGTCAACCGCGCGGCTTCAGGCCGAGCTTGAGGCGGGCTTCGTCGGGGGTGGCGACCCGCGCCCCCAATGCCTCCACGATCGTCACGGCGCGCTCCACCAACTGTGCGTTGGTCGCCTTGACGCCCTTGCCCAGATACAGGTTGTCCTCCAGGCCGACCCGCACATGTCCGCCGAGCAGCATCGACTGCGCCACCCACGGCATCTGCATCCGGCCCAGCGCGAAGCTGGCCCACTGGGCCCCCTCCGGCAGCAGGTTCACCATCGACTGCAGCACCCCGGGGTCGGCCGGCGCGCCCCACGGGATGCCCATGCACAGCTGGAACACGGTCGGCTCGTCCAGCAGCCCTTCGGCGAGCAGCTTCTTGGCGAACCACAGCTGCCCGGTGTCGAAGATCTCCAACTCCGGCCGCACGCCCAGCTCCTGGATGCGCCTGGCGCCGGTGCGCAGCATGTCGGGTGTGGAGACGTAGAGGTTGGAGCCGTCTCCGAAGTTCAGCGAACCGCAGTCCAGGGTGCAGATGTCGGGCAGCAGGTCCTCGACGTGCGGCAGCCGCTCCAGACCGCCGACCAGATCGGTGCCCGGCAGTTGCTTGAGCGGTTCCTCCGGGTCGACGACCAGGTCGCCGCCCATACCCGCGGTGAGGTTGATGACGACGTCGGTGCCGGTCTCCTTGATGCGCTCGACGACCTCGCGGTACAGCCGCGGATCGCGGGAGGGCGCTCCGGTGTCGGGATCGCGCACGTGGATGTGGACCGCGGCGGCACCGGCCTCGGCCGCCTGCACCGCCGACGCGGCGATCTGCTCAGGGGTGACGGGGACGTGCGGGCTCTTGCGCACGGTGTCGCCGGCGCCGGTGAGGGCGCACGTGATGATGACGTCCTGATTCATGGCCGCGCTGGTTCCTCTCGGAGGCGGGCGACTGGGACCCCACGACCGTAACCGCGCACAAGCCGAAGCAGCAAGACCCTTCGTTTCATGATGCGTGCAGTCACCGCACATTATGAACGCTCGTGTGACGTCAGAGGGCCTGCGCCGCGTGCGCGATCTCGTCGGCCGCCGCCCGCACCAGCGGACCCAGCGTCGTGAACCTCGCCTCGGGCACCCGGTCCTGCGGCCCCCAGATGCTGACCACCGCGAACGGCCGGCCGCGGCTGCCGAGCACCGGTGCGGAGACTCCGTACAGATTCCGCTCCATCTCGCCCACGCAGACGCTGTATCCACGCTCCCGTGTCTCCTCCAACTCGGCCCGCAACCGCGCCCGGTCCGTGACCGTGGTGTCCGTGAAAGCGTCCAACGGGCCGGTGAGCAGGGCCTCCGCCTCCTCCTCGGGCAGCCAGGCGAGCAGCGCCTTGCCCGTCGACGTGGCGTGCAGCGGCACCTGCCGACCCAGCCACTTGGCGCTCAGCACCACCGGCGGGGTGACCTCGTCGATGTACGTCAGCCCGAACTGCTGCACCACCGCCAGGTTCGCGGTCTCGCCGGTCTGCTCGCTGACCCGGCTCAGCGTGCCGTGCGCACGGCGGATCAGACCGTCGAAGCCGGCGGCCGAGGCCATCCGGGTCACCTCGAAGCCGATCGTGTAGCGGTTGGTGACGGGGCTGCGCTCCACCAGGCCGAACTGCTCCAGCGTGGACAGCAGCCGCCAGGCCGTGGCGCGGTTGAGGTCGCACCGGGCGGCCAGGCTGGCGGCCGTGTCGCCGTCCGGCGCGCTGTCGGCCGTGGCCTGCAACAGGGTGATCGCCCGCTCCAGCGACTGGACCTTGCCCGAGGTGGTGTCGGCGGTGGACTCGGCCTTGGACATACGCGTCCCTTCCTTGGCTTTGGACGATACGCGGCCTACCATCTCATTATTCGATCGGCCATCGCACCATGTGAACGCCTCCCTTCGGTCTATACGGACCGGATGGTGGGATCGACCACCTCGTCCGTCCGGCCGACCGCTCGGGCGGCCCGGCGGCGACCTCTCGGCCGAACGGCTGATGGCGGCGGCGAACGCACGCCGAAGAATGATCGGGCAGCCGGTACTGCATCCCCTGAGCAGGAGAGACCCCTGGCGACGATGCCGTCGCGCCCCGGGGCACCTGTCCGTCCAGCGCCGGTGACACCGCTCACCCGCTGAACGGAGACGCCCTCCCATGCCGGCCACCGCCGAACTACTTCGCGCCCCGGCGCGCCACACCTCCCCCCTCCGTAAGGGGCCGCTTCGCCGGGTGCGGCGGCTGGTCCGTCGTCACCGTGTCCCGCTGCTCGCCACCCTCACCATGCTGCCGCTCTACGTGGTGTGGGCGGTCTTCCGCGCCAACGGCGGCGGTGACCTCGCGGCCCAGGAGACCTGGGCGCGGTTCGCCGCCGAGCAGGGCGGTTCGGCCTATGGGCTGTTCTGGTACGGCGGTGTCCACACCGCCAACTACGGCGTCATCTCCCCTTATCTGATGGGCGCGTTCGGTGTGCGGACCGTCGCGTTGGCCTCCGGGCCGGCCGCCGGCTGGCTGGCCGCGGTCCTGTTCGTGCGGTCCGGGACGCGGTGGCCGCTCGCGCCCGCACTGATGGCGGCCTTCGGGCTGTGGGTCAATGTCGCGGCGGGGCGGGTGACGTTCGCGCTGGGCGTCGCCTTCGCGCTCGCCGCCCTCGTGCTGCTGGTGGGGGAGCGGCGGCCGGTGCTCGCGGCCGGGTACGCGCTGCTCGCCACCGCGGCCAGCCCGGTCGCCGGACTGTTCCTGGTCGCGGCAGGCGCGGCCTACGCTCTGGTCCGTGACCGGCGCCGGGGCCTCGCGCTCACGCTGCCGCCCTTCGTGGTCGTGGGCACGACCACGCTGCTGTTCCCCTTCCACGGTCAGGAACCCATGGCCACGGGCCGGATCTGGTGCCCCGCCGTGCTCGGAGCGGCGGTGGCGCTCTGGGCGCCGCGCGGCTGGCGGGTCGTGCGGTGCGGCGGCGCCGTGTACACGGTCGGTGTCCTGCTGTCGTATCTGATCGCCTCACCCGTCGGCGCCAACGTCGAGCGGCTCGCCCTCCTGTTCGCGCCCGCGGTGCTGCTCGCCGCCCTGCTGGAGGCGCCACGCCGGCGTCGTGCCGTGCTCGCCCTCGCTCTCGCCGGTTCCCTGTTCTGGCTGGGCTCGGGCACCCCCACCTCCTTCCTGCGCGGTTCGTCCCAGGTCCCCGCCTGGGCCGCCGACACCCACGCCGTGGTCCAGGCGCTGAACCGGCTCGGCGCGGACCGCGCCCGCGTGGAGGTCGTGCCGACCCGGGACCACCGCGAGGCCGCCCTCCTGTCCCCGCACGTCAACCTGGCCCGCGGCTGGAACACCCAGCTGGACCTGGAGCGAGGCCGCGTCTTCTACGACGGCACCTTCTCGGCCGCGAACTACCGTGCCTGGATCGACCGTTGGGCCGTGGGCTACGTCGTCCTGCCCGATGCCGAGCCGGACCGGTACGGGGCGGCCGAGGCGGCCCTCGTGCGCGGCAGGCCCGCCTGGCTGGAGCCCGTGTGGAGCGACGCGCACTGGAAGGTGTACCGGGTGCGGGACGCCGTACCGCTGGTGTCGGCGCCCGCCACGGTGATCCGTACCGCCAGCGCCGAACTCGTCGTACGGATGCCACGGCCGGGGTCGGTCACCGTCCGGGTCGCGTACTCGCCGTGGCTGCGTGTGGACGGCGGATCCCTGCACGGGCAGGGCGAGTTCACGCGGCTGACGGTCGATCGCCCGGGCGAGTACCGGATCGGGTCGTCGTACCTGGCGCGGTGACTACGACGCCCGGCCGTCGACGACCCAGCAACCCGCGGTGAACCGGACCTCCGGGCCGTGCACGAACGGCTCGAACGCTGCACGGACCGTCTCGATCACCTTCGTCCGGGTCGCCTCGTCCACCTCGCGCAGGGCCTGGCCGACCGAACCCATCCGGCTGAAGTAGCCGACCAACTGCCGTTCGGGGAAGGCGCATTCCACGTCGAGCGGCCGGACGTCGATCCCGGTCCAGCCGCTCTCCGCCAGGATGCGCCGGACCCGGTCCGCATCCGCGAACGCGAACTGGCCCGGCTCGTCCGGTCGGCGGACGGGGAGGTCCGGCAGGAACGGGGCCGCGGCGCGCTCGGCCGTCGTCATGAACGGATTGTCGGCGGGGCCGCGCCAGGCGACGAACCGGAGCCGGGCCCCGTCCCGGGCCGCCCGCCGCAGATTGGCGAACGCCCGGACCGAGTCGTAGAAGAACATGACGCCGAACCGGGAGATGACGGCGTCGAAGGCGCCCGGTTCGAAGGCGTGGTCCTGCGCGTCGGCACGGACGAACGTCGCGGGCGTGTCTTCCCGCTCGGCGCGCTCCCGGGCGGCGACGATCATCGGCTCGGAGATGTCGACGCCCACACAGCGGGCCCGCGGTCCGAGCCGCCGTGCGACGGCCAGCGTCGTGCCGCCGGTCCCACAGCCGACGTCCAGCACCCGGCCCTCGGGGCCCACGGACGCGGCGACGGCATCGACGAGCGGCACCTCGAACGGCCTGAGCAACCCGTCGAGCACCCCCTGCGCCTCGACCCAGGCCTGCCCGGCGGCTCCGCTCCAGCGGGCCGCCTGTTCGTCACCCGTGCTGTGCTGCACACCCATGATCGTCTCCTGTACTTGCCTTCATCGGGTCAGGATGACACCGTCCTACTTCAAGCCGACTTGAGGTCAAGCCAATGACACTCCTGGACATCGCCGAGGTGGTGGAGCGCACCGGGCTGCCCGCCTCGACGCTGCGGTTCTACGAGGAGAAGGGGCTGATCACGCCGGTCGGTCGGCGGGGTCTGCGCCGGCAGTACGACCCCGGCGTGCTGGAGCGACTGGCGCTGATCGCGTTGGCGCGCGCCGCAGGGTTCTCGCTCGACGAGATCGCGCTGATGTTCGCGCCGGACGGGCAGCCCCGTATCGACCGCGAGGCGCTGGCGACCAAGGCGGACGAGCTGGACCGGCGGATCGCCGAACTGGGCGTCCTGCGCGACTCGCTGCGCCACGCCGCCGCCTGCCCCGCACCCAGCCACATGGAGTGCCCCACCTTCCGCCGCCTGCTGAAGGCAGCCGCGTCCGGAGACGTTCCGCTGCGCCGGAAGCGGGCACTCGGCACGCTGTGAGCCGCCTCGGCCCCGGACGTGCCCACGAGTACGCTCCGTGACGGGAGAGTGGCCGTATCGTCCGCACACCCGACCCTGACTGTCCGGGAGCGGTCCGAGGTGCGACGCTGGGACGAGAGGTATCCGCCGAGGGGACTCGGGAGGGCCCGATGGGACGTGATGTGCCGGCCCTGGTGTTCACGCGGGAGGACCGCCGCAGGTACCGGGACAAGATGCACACCTGCCTCGACGTGCTGGCCCAGATGCTGAGCGAGTCGGGTTTCGAGAGCGAGCGCCCGCAGGTCGGGCTGGAGATCGAGCTCAACCTGGTCGACGAAGCCGGCCTGCCGGCGATGCGGAACACCGAGGTGCTCCAGGCGATCGCCGACCCCGCCTGGTCGAGCGAGCTGGGCCGCTTCAACCTGGAGATCAACATCCCGCCCCGCCGGCTGATCGCCGGTGGTCCGGGTGCCTGGGAGCGGGAGATCCGCGACGCCCTCAACCACGCCGAGGAACGCGCGGCGGCCGTCGGCGCCCACCTCATCATGATCGGCATTCTGCCCACCCTGGGCGAGACGGACGTCGGCGAGGCCGCCCTGTCCGGCGATCCGCGCTACAAACTCCTCAACGAGCAGATCTTCGCGGCCCGCGGCGAGGACCTGCGCATCAGAATCGACGGCGTGGAGAAGCTCTCCATGTACGCCGACGCCATCACCCCCGAGGCCGCCTGCACCAGCACCCAGTTCCATCTCCAGGTCGCCCCGCGGGAGTTCGCCGACTACTGGAACGCCGCCCAGGCCATCGCGGGCGTACAGATCGCCCTCGCCGCGAACGCGCCCTTCCTCTTCGGCCGGGAGCTGTGGCGTGAGACCCGCATCCCCCTCTTCGAACAGGCCACCGACACCCGCCCCCAGGAGATCAAGGCCCAGGGCGTACGGCCCCGGGTGTGGTTCGGAGAGCGCTGGATCACCAGCGTCTTCGACCTGTTCGAGGAGAACGTGCGCTACTTCCCGGCTCTTCTGCCGATCTGCGACGACGAGGACCCGCAGCAGACCCTCGTCGCCGGCGGAGTCCCGGAACTGGGCGAACTGACCCTGCACAACGGCACGATCTACCGCTGGAACCGACCTGTCTACGCCGTCACCGACAGCGGCCCGCATCTGCGCATCGAGAACCGCGTCCTGCCCGCGGGACCCACCGTCGCCGACATCCTCGCCAACGGCGCCTTCTACTACGGCCTCACCCGCGCCCTGGTCGACGAGGACCGCCCGGTGTGGACGCGGATGTCCTTCTCGGTCGCCGAGGAGAACCTGCACACCGCCGCCCGCGACGGCATCGACGCCCGCCTCTACTGGCCCGGCGTCGGCGAAGTCCCGGTCACGGAAATGGTGTTGCGCCGCCTGCTCCCCCTGGCCCACCGCGGCCTCGAACTGTCCGGCATGGACGCGGCCTGGCGCGAACCCCTCCTCGGCGTCATCGAACAGCGCTGTGTCACCGCCCGCAACGGCGCCCTGTGGCAGGCGGAGACGGTCCATCACCTGGAGAAGGCGGGCGCCGACGACCGGCGGGAGGCGCTGCGGCAGATGACCACGACCTATATGGACTACATGCATCTGAACGCACCCGCGCACACCTGGCCCGTCGACTGACGGAGCTCCTGATCAGCCCCGATAACCCCGCAGCTTCCGGTACAGCGTGGCGCGGCCGATGCCCAGGGCCGCCGCCGCCCGCGCCTTGTTGCCGCCGTGCAGGCGCAGGGCCTCCAGGATGGTGGCGCGTTCGGCGTGCTCCATCGGGCTGAGCGGGCGGGGTGCGGGACCCTCGCGCACGGGGTCCGGCAGTTCGGCGCGCCGGACCGGTCCGGTCGAGCGGCGGTGCTCGGCCAACGCCCGTACCAGATGGGCGAGTTCGGTGACGTTGCCGGGCCATGGATGCTGTTCCAGCGCGCGCGACGCGTCCAGTGTCCAGGTGAGCGGAGGCCGACCCGGCGCGGGCCTGGGGGTGAGGGCGGCGAGCAACTCCCTGATGTCGTCGGGGCGTTCGCGCAGTGCGGGGAGCGTGACCGAGCGGGCCGCCAGGGTGTCCAGGAGCCGTTGGAGGCAGGGGCCCGGGGGTGTGCCGGGAGTGTGGGTCACCAGCAGCGGCACGCCCGGACGCGCTGAGAGCAGCGAGTTGAGAGTGGCCGTGTCCGACGGGGCGAGACGCTCGACATGCCGGATGAGGAGCGGGCGGCCTCTCGCCAACTCATCGACCTGACCGCCCAGTTCACTCTCCGCCGCGTCGATGACCAACGGGTGTGCGACCAGCTCCAGCGCCAGCGAGGTCTTCCCGGTGCCCCGCTCGCCCACGAGCAGCAGGGGTTCGGGAGAGCGGGCCAACTCCACCGCACGGCCGACCGCATGTCGCCAGGGCACCGACCGGCCGGCCAGCCCCGGCACGGTTCCTGCGGTAGCTGTCACGGCCGTGTGCCCCACCGGCTCCAGGGCGGCCACCGCACCGACCACCGAGCCCAGATGCTCCACGGGAGTGAGGATCGCCGTGCATCCCGCGCCGTCCGGAAGCCGTATGCGGCACGAGGCCGAAGGCACCGAACCGACCCCGGGCCCCGAGTCCCGCAACAGGGCGGCCGCACCCCGCTCCAACGCCTCCAACCCCTCCGACGACAGCAACTGCCCGGCGGCCTCGCTGACGAGCCGGTTGCGGCCGTCGAGGGCGACGACCGCGCGCGTCCCCTCGCCCGCGGCCCGCAGATACGCGTCCAGCAGCACCCTTTCCGGCGCCCGCGACCGCGCGAGAAGCTCCGCCTCGACGGCGCTCGCCGCGGCCTCCGCGAGCGGCGCCCCCGGATGTGGTCCGCATCCGGCGCACAGCCCGGTCGCCACCGTCAGCGTGCCCAGCGGTTGCCCGGTCTCCGGCGACCGCACCGGCACGCTGACCGCGGAGACGTCCTGCCACAGGTCGAGGAAGTGCTCCGGGCCGTGCACCTCGGCGCGCCGATGGGTGTGCAGGGCGAGGGCCGCGCTGTTGTGGCCGACCGCCTGTTCGGAGAGGTCGCGGCAGGGGTCGCCCGGCCCCTCCCCGCTCGCCCACAGCACCCGCAGCCGCTCGTCGGTGAGGACGAGAGAGGTCCGCCCGGTGCCGAGGGTGGGGGCGATCCGCTCCAGGACGGGCCGGGCCGCGTTGAACAGAGGGGACTGCGGCGCCCGTAGAGGACGGTGGAGCACGTCCGGGGCGGGGTCGCGCACGTCGTGCCGTACGCCGAAGAAACGGGCACGCTTCCAGGCGGCGACGACGTCCTCCGGTACACCGTCCGGCAGTTGGCGCCCCTGCAGGAAAAGCTCCCTGGCCCTGCGCAGCGAGGCGAGGGCAGGGCGGACGGAAGGGTGCTCTGCGGTGGTCACGGCACCGCTCACCCTACCGGGAGCGGTTGAACACGCAACGACCCTCAGCCGTTCCGGCGCACTGTCTCGAATTGAGACACCCACGCCCCCGGGTCCGCATACATGATCTTGAACAGTCGGCGCCTGTTCTCATGTCCCTGGAGCGTTCCCCGTGCACACCGTCGAGCCCGATGTCGTGACCGACGTACTGATCGTCGGCAGTGGTCCCGCAGGCGCCTCCGCCGCGCTCGCCCTGAGCACCTACGGCGTACCGAACATCGTGGTCACCCGCTATGCGAGCCTCGCCGACACCCCCCGCGCGCACATCACCAACCAGCGCACCATGGAGGTGCTGCGCGACCTCGGCGTTGAGGACGAGGTGATCGCCAAGGCGACCCCGCAGCACCTGATGGGCAACACGACCTTCTGCACCAGCCTGGCCGGCGAGGAACTCGGCCGGGTCCGCTCCTGGGGCAACGACCCGCTCGTCCAGGCCGCGCACGACCTCGCCAGCCCCACCCGCATGTGCGACATGCCCCAGCACCTGATGGAGCCGGTGCTCATCGACGCGGCGGTCGCGCGCGGCACCCAGCTGCGGTTCAGCACGGTCTACAAGTCCTTCGTCCAGGACGCCTTCGGCGTGACGGTCACCGTCGAGGACCGGCTGCGCGGCGACGAGTACACCATCCGCGCCAGGTACCTGATCGGCGCCGACGGCGGCCGCAGCCAGGTCGCCGAGGACGCCGGACTCCCCATGGGCGGCCAGATGGGTGTGGCCGGCAGCATCAACATCGTCTTCGACGCGGACCTCAGCAGGTACACCGCCCACCGTCCGTCCACGCTGTACTGGGTCCTCGCGCCGGGCGCCACCGTCGGCGGCATCGGGGCCGGCCTGGTGCGCTGCGTACGGCCGTGGAACGAGTGGCTGATCGTCTGGGGCTACGACGTCACCGCCGGCACCCCCGACCTGACCACCGAGTACGCCGAGTCGATCGTCCGCCAACTGGTCGGCGACGACGAGATCCCGGTGACCATCAAGTCGTCCTCGGCCTGGACGGTCAACGAGATGTACGCCGAGACCTACTCCGACGGCCGTGTCTTCTGCGCCGGCGACGCCACGCACCGCCACCCGCCGTCCAACGGCCTCGGCTCCAACACCTCGATCCAGGACGCGTACAACCTGGCCTGGAAGCTCAAGCTCGTCCTCGACGGCACGGCCTCCCCGAAGCTGCTCGACACCTACACCGCCGAACGCGCCCCGATCGGGCGGCAGATCGTCACCCGGGCCAACAAGTCCATCGGTGAGACGGCCCCCATCTTCGAGGCCCTCGACGGCCTCTCCCCGCAGACGCCCGAGCAGCTGTGGGCCAACATCGCCGCCCGCAAGGACGACACCGAGGCCGCCCAGAAGCAGCGCGCGAAGCTCCGCGAGGCGATCGCCTTCAAGGTCTACGAGTTCAACGCGCACGGCGTCGACCTCAACCAGCGCTACACGTCCGCCGCGATCGTCCCCGACGGCACCGACGATCCCGGCTTCGACCGCGACCCCGAGCTCTACCACCAGCCCACCTCCCGCCCCGGCGCCAAGCTCCCGCACACCTGGATCACGTCCGGCACCCGCACCCTCTCCACCCTCGACACCGTCGGCCGGGGCCGCTTCACCCTGATCACGGGCATCGGCGGCCAGGACTGGCTGCGGGCGGCCGAGGCGCAGGACCTGGAGATCGCCACCGTCGTCATCGGACCGGGCCAGGAGTACGAGGACCCCTACGGCGACTGGGCGCGGCTGAGCGAGGTCGCCGACGGGGGCGCGCTGCTCGTACGGCCGGACGGCTACGTCGCCTTCCGGCACGCCACCGCGGCGGCGTCCGGCGCGGACGCCGAGCGGCTGCTGTCGGACGCGGTGCGACGGGTCCTCGGGCATGCCTGACGAGGGGCAGGGGAACGACCTGAGCGGCGACCTGACCGAGGCCGTCGTCGACAGCCTCGACGGCACGGCCGATCCCCGCCTGCGCGAGGTGCTCACCGCCCTCACCCGTCACCTGCACGCCTTCGTCCGCGAGACCCGGCCGACCATGGCGGAGTGGGAGCGGGCGATCGACTTCCTGACGGCGACCGGGCAGACGTGCACGGACACCCGGCAGGAGTTCGTCCTCCTGTCGGACGTGCTCGGCGTCTCCATGCTCGTCGAGACGCTCAACAGCGACGGGCACGGCACCGAGGGCACCGTCCTGGGCCCGTTCCACATGACCGAGTCCCCGGTCCGGGAACTGGGCGCGGACATCGACCTGGTGGGCGGCGGCGAGCCCTGCGTGGTGAGCGGGCGGGTGCTGTCGCTCGACGGAACTCCCTTGCCGGGCGCGGTGATCGACGTCTGGCAGGCCGACGCCGAGGGGTTCTACGACGTCCAGCAGCCGGAGGTGCAGCCACCGGGCAACGGGCGGGGACTGTTCACGGCGGACGCCGGGGGCCGTTTCTGGTTCCGGACCTGTGTGCCGAGCCCGTACCCGATCCCGACGGACGGTCCGGTGGGGCGGTTGCTGACGGCCACCGGTCGTCATCCGTACCGCCCGGCGCACATCCACTTCATCGCCTCGGCCGAAGGGCATGCGCCGGTCACCACGCACATCTTCGTGGCGGACAGCGACTACCTCGACTCGGACGCGGTGTTCGCCGTCAAGGAGAGCCTCGTGCAGGACTTCGACGCGAACGACGACCCTTCCCTGGCACGGGAGTTCGGCGTCCCCACCCCCTTCCGCCACGCCCGCTTCGACCTCGTACTCGACCCGGCCCCCAAGCACTGAGATCTGGAAGGTGAACTTCATGCCCCTCGGACTGCTCCGGCGGCGATTCAGGAATGCCCCCGGGAGCGCCGCGGGCCTCGCGCTTCCCGTGCCGGCCGGTGCGGGCGTCGTCGTCCGTGAGGTCCTGGACCCGGTGAGCCAGCCCCTGGGCGCCGCCGATGTCACGGTGACGGAGCTCCGCAGCCACCAGGTCGCGGCCCGTGGCACCACGGACCCGTACGGCCTGTTCATGGCCACCCTGCCGCCCGGCGGCTACAGCCTCATGGTCGTGGCGCAGGGGCTGGAACCCCACCGGGAGACCATCGAAGTCGTCGCCGACGCGGGCCTGTCGGCACAGAAGGTATGGCTCCAACCGGGCCGCCAGGCCGACCTCCCGGTCCCCGGCACCTGGCTCTTCGACCCGCCGCACACGGCGATCCGCTTCATCGCCAAGCACGTCGGCATGGCCCATGTGCACGGCCGTTTCGAGCGGTTCGAGGGCGGCATCCAGATCACCCCCGAGATCACCGACTCCCGCGTCCATGTGCGTATCGACGCGTCCAGCATCACCACGGGCAACAACACCCGGGACACCCACCTGCGCTCGGCCGACTTCCTCGACGTCGACCACTTCCCGTACATCGACTTCCACAGCACCCGCTTCGCCTACAAGGGCGGCAGCAAGTGGACCCTGCTCGGCACGCTGACCATGCACGGCGTCAGCCGCTCGGTGTCGCTGGACACCACCTACCTGGGCATGGTCAACGGCGGCTACGGCGAGGAGCTGCGCTGCGCCGCCCTGGCCAGGACGGAACTGCACCGCGAGGACTACACCCTCAACTGGCGTTCCATGCTGGCCCGCGGCATCGCGGTGGTCGGCCCGACGGTCCAACTGGAGCTGGACGTCCAGGCGATGTACCGCACGCACGACACGCCCACGCCGCCCGAGTAGAGCGTTGCCCGCCATCGCCGGATTCGTCGTCCGGTGGTACGGCAGCGCGATCACCGTCTGCGACAGCGTCCGCCCCCGGCCGCGCCGCCAGGTCGCGTCGTCCACACCGAGGGACTCCCGGAACACCTCCCGTGCCTCGGCGGGCAGCAGATTCCAAGCTTCTCCTTGGTCGGTGCGCCGTTCGTCATGCTCCACCCGCTTGGACGCCGGCCGTGCCTCCGCCCATCCGTGCTGTTCGAGACCCCGGGCGCCGCTCGGAGCCTCCCGGCCGAAGAGGCCGTCGAAGCGCATCGGCTGCTGGAGGCGGGCGGTCCCCGGGGACGAGTGGTGCTCACGTTCTGACCGTGCGAGCCGGCGTATCCATCAGGTCAAGCGTCCCGGACTCTTGACTCGGAAAGCCGCCGCCCCGATCCTCGTCCCAGATATTGCGCCGGTCATGACAACCCCATGAGTTCATCAACGCCCTTGGGCTCATCGCCTCCTGGGCCTGTCGAGAGCCTCCTGGGCCCGTCGACCGCGCCATTCCGCCGACCGAGGGACGTGGGCAGTGACGCCGACCCGACGCTCGTACCGCCGACGCAAGAACGTCACCGTGCTGTCGCTGCTCCTGTTGGCGCTGGCCGTAGTCCTCGGCCCCACGCCGAGCTCGGCGGCCGGCAACGACTGGTGGAACCCCACCGCGCGACCCACCCCGGACGTCCAGATCAACGTCACCGGCGAGCCCTTCACCGGCACCGACTCCGCAGGTGAAGTACGGGGGTTCGTCGACGCGCACAACCACCTCTTCGGCAACGAGGCCTTCGGCGGACGGCTGATCTGCGGCAAGGTCTTCTCCGAGAACGGCGTCGCCGACGCGCTCAAGGACTGTCCGGAGCACTACCCCGACGGCACGCTCGCGATCTTCGACTACATCACCCACGGCGGCGACGGCAAGCACGACCCGGTCGGCTGGCCGACCTTCAAGGACTGGCCGGCCTACGACTCGATGACCCATCAGGCGAACTACTACGCCTGGGTGGAGCGGGCCTGGCGCGGCGGGCAGCGGGTGCTGGTCAACGACCTCGTGACCAACGGCATGATCTGCTCCATCTACCCCTTCAAGGACCGCAGTTGCGACGAGATGACCTCGATCCGGCTGCAGGCGAGGATGACGTACGCGCTCCAGGACTACATCGACACGATGTACGGCGGCAGCGGCAAGGGCTGGTTCCGGATCGTCACCGACAGCGCGCAGGCGCGTGAGGTCATCAAGCAGGGCAAGCTCGCCGTCATCCTGGGCGTCGAGACCTCCGAGCCCTTCGGCTGCAAGCAGATCCTCGACATCCCGCAGTGCAGCAAGGCCGACATCGACAAGGGACTCGACGAGCTGTACTCCCTCGGTGTGCGCTCCATGTTCCTGTGCCACAAGTTCGACAACGCGCTGTGCGGCGTCCGCTTCGACTCCGGCGGCCTCGGAACGGCCATCAACGTCGGCCAGTTCCTGTCGACCGGCACCTTCTGGCAGACCGAGAAGTGCACAGGACCGCAGCACGACAACCCCATCGGCAACGCCACGTCCGAGGCGGAGGACGACCTGCCGGCCGGCGTGGACGTCCCCTCGTACGACTCGGACGCGCAGTGCAACAAGCGCGGGCTCACCGACCTCGGCGAGTACGCCGTGCACGGCATGATGAAACGCAAGATGATGCTGGAGATCGACCACATGAGCGTCAAGGCGGTCGGCCAGGCGCTGGACATCCTGGAGTCCGAGTCCTACCCCGGTGTGCTCTCCTCCCACAGCTGGATGGACCTGAACTGGACCGAACGGGTCTACGCCCTCGGCGGATTCGCCGCCCAGTACATGCACGGCTCCGAGGCCTTCGTCACGGAGGCGGCCCGCACCAAGGCCCTGCGCGACAAGTACGACGTCGGCTACGGCTTCGGCACCGACTTCAACGGCATCGGCGACCACCCCGCCCCGCGCGGAGCGGACGCCACCAACAAGGTGACGTACCCGTTCAAGAGCGTCGACGGCGGCTCCGTCATCGACAAGCAGACGTCCGGCGAGCGCACCTTCGACATCAACACCGACGGCGCCGCACACGTCGGCATGATCCCGGACTGGATCGAGGACATACGGCAGGTCGGCGGCCAGAGCGTGGTCGACGACCTCTTCCGGGGCGCCGAGTCCTATCTCGACACCTGGGGCGCGACCGAGCAGCACCAGGCTTCCGTCAATCTCGCCAAGGGGCAGACGGCGACGGCGAGTTCGTCCGAGTCGAACCCCTTCACCAGCTACCAGCCCGGCCGCGCCGTCGACGGCGACGACGCAACCCGCTGGGCCAGCGACTGGAGCGACGACCAGTGGTGGCAGGTCGACCTGGGCTCGACTCACCTGGTCGGCAAGGTCACTCTGGACTGGGAGCGGGCGTACGGGAAGTCGTACCGCATCGAACTCTCCACGGACGGCACCACCTGGACGACCGCCTGGTCCACCACCTCCGGCGACGGCGGTCTGGACACGGCCAAGTTCACCGGCACACCGGCGCGTTACGTCCGTGTCCATGGCCTCGATCGCGGCACCGACTGGGGATACTCGCTGTACGAGGTCGGGGTCCACAGCGCTTGAGGCAGGGGTTCACGCGACATGGCACGTATGCCGTCGGTGCAGCGGCGCGAGCAGCTGACCGAAGCCGCGATCAGGGCGATGGCCCGGGACGGTGTCGCGAAGACGACGACCCGGTCCATCGCCGCCGAGGCCGGCGTGTCCCTGAGCGTCTTCCACTACTGCTTCGAGTCCAAGCAGGCCCTGGTCGAGTCCGTCATCACGACCCTCACCGATTCCTCGGTGACCGTGGTGAGGGAGGCGCTCCGGCCCAGGGCCACGCTGGAGGAGACCGTCCGGGCCGGCTTCCAGGCGTACTGGGACCATGTCCGCGCGCACCCCGACGCCCACATGCTCACCTACGAACTGACCCAATACGCCCTGCGTGAGCCCGGGTTCGAGCATCTGGCCCGACGGCAGTACGAGCTGTACGGCATCGCGTACGCCGAGCTGATCGAGCAGCTGCGCGCGAGCCGGGACCTCGAACTCCGGGTGCCCGTCTCGGTGTTGGCCCGCTATCTGGCCGCCGTGACCGACGGGCTGACCCTCAACTACCTCGTGCTGGGCGACGAGTCGGCCTGGACCGACATCCTCGACACGGTCACCGCGCATATCGCGGGTCTCGTGGCCTGATCCGGCCGACGCCTTGACGTGTACTTGGCGAAGTGGCTTCATGGGAGCGCTCCCATATTTCCCCGTCCATCCTCCGATGCCTGAGTTTCTTGGCGCTCACTCCCTGGAGCCGCAGTGAGAAGAACAAGAAGCACAACCCGCAAGCACCCTTTATCCGGCCTGCTGACCATGCTGGCGGCCCTGCTCGGCCTCGCCCTCGTCGGCGCCGCGTTCCCCGCGGTGGCCCGCGCCCAGTCGCCCGGCGTCCAGGCCACCGGCCTGCACATCAGCGACGGCCGGCTGGTCGAGGGCAACGGCAACGACTTCGTCATGCGAGGCGTCAACGCAGCCCACACCTGGTACCAGGGCAAGACCGAACAGTCGCTGGCCGACATCAAGGCGCTGGGCGCCAACACGGTCCGCGTCGTCCTCGCCGACGGCCACCGCTGGGCCGCGGACAGCGCCTCCGACGTGGCCGACGTCATCGCCCAGTGCAAGGCCAACCGGCTGATCTGCGTCCTGGAGGTGCACGACACCACCGGCTACGGCGAGGACAGCGCGGCCGGCACGCTCGACGAGGCGGCCGACTACTGGATCGGCCTCAAGGGCGTGCTGGCCGGCCAGGAGAACTACATCGTCATCAACATCGGCAACGAGCCCTGGGGCAACACCGACCCCGACGGCTGGACCGCCCCGACGATCGCCGCGATCAAGAAGCTGCGCAACGCCGGCCTCGAACACATGATCATGGTCGACGCGCCCAACTGGGGCCAGGACTGGCAGGGCGTCATGCGGGCCAACGCCCAGTCCGTGTACGCCGCCGACCCCACCGGCAACCTGATCTTCTCGATCCACATGTACAGCGTCTTCGACACGGCCGCGGAGATCACCGACTACCTCAACGCCTTCGTCAACGCCAAACTGCCCCTTCTCATCGGCGAGTTCGGCGGCCCCGCCGACCAGTACGGCGATCCCGACGAGGACACGATGATGTCCGCCGCCCAGCAGCTGAAGCTCGGCTATCTGGCCTGGTCGTGGAGCGGCAACACCGACCCGATCCTGGACCTGGCACTCAACTTCGATCCCACCCAGCTCAGTTCGTGGGGGCAGCGCGTCTTCAACGGTGCGAACGGGATCGCCCAGACCGCCAAGGAAGCCACCGTCTTCGGCGGCGGAAGCTCCGGCGACACCCAGGCGCCGACCGCTCCCGGCACCCCGACGGCCTCGTCCGTGGCGGCGACCTCCGTCACCCTCACCTGGACCGCGGCCACCGACAACGTCGGCGTCACCGGCTACGACGTCGTCCGTGTCGGCGGCGGCGACGAGACCAGGGTCGCCACCTCCACCACCAACGGCGCCACCGTGTCCGGACTGACCGCCGAGACGGCGTACACCTTCGCGGTCTACGCCCATGACGCCGCCGGCAACCGCTCCACCCGCTCGGCCACGGTGAACGTCACCACGGACAAGGCCCCGACCACCGCCTGCGCCGTCGGCTACCGCGTGGTGGGGGAGTGGCCGGGCGGCTTCCAGGGCGAGATCAGGATCGGGAATCCCGGCAACGCGGCGATCAACGGCTGGACGCTGGGCTTCACCTTCGCCGACGGGCAGACCGTCTCCACCATGTGGGGCGGCACGGCCGCGCAGTCCGGCGCGGCGGTGACCGTGACTCCGGCCTCGTACACCACCAGCATTCCGGCCGGCGGTTCGGTCACCGTCGGGTTCATCGGCAGCAAGGGCGCCGGCAACACGGCCCCGACCGCGTTCACGCTCAACGGCAGTACCTGCACGGCGAGTTGACCGCTCCGGTCGGCGAGGGCGGGTGCTCTCGCCGATCAGTCGTTTCCCTTCTCGCCCGCCAACTGATCCGCCAGACAGGCCAGATACAGGGCCACGGTGGTGCGGTACTCGCGCAGAGGGCGGCCGGTGATCTGCTCGATCTTGTTCATGCGGTAGATGACCGTGTTGCGGTGGATGTGCAGGGTCTCCGAGGCCCGGACCAGGTTGAAGCCGCTCTCGCACCAGGCGGTGATCGTGTCGCGCAGGGCCGGCCAGTCCGGTTGGGCGCGCAGGTCGGCCGTGGTGAGGTCGAGCAGCCGGTTGCGGGCGGGTTGCCCTACGGCCGCGAGGAGTTGGTGGACCCGTAGGTCGGTGATGACATGGACCGTCGAGCCGTCCGTCAGCCGTGAGCCGAGGCGGAGCGCGTCGCAGGCGTCCTGGTAGGAGTCGTGCAGTCCGCCGATGGAGGACGCCTGTTCGCCGATGCCGGCGCGGGCGGTGAGACCGTCCTGGGCGGCGATGACGTCGGTGACGCGTCGGCAGGAGGCGCGCAGGGACGTCGTGGGAGTGCGGTCCGGGACGCGGTGCAGGACGCCGATCCAGCCGGGGGCCGTGGAGGCGACGATGTCCTGCGGGTCGGCGAAGACCTCACGGACGGTGCGCAGGAGTTCCGAGCGGACCAGCGCCATGTCCTGCGTCGGGGCGCGGTGCCGCCGGGCGGCCGCGCCGGGGACGGTCACCTCGATGGCCACCGCCACCCGGGACAGGCGCAGGTCGAAGCCGAGTTCGGCGGCGCGGAACGTCAGGAACTCGCCCTCGACGACCTGGGGGTCGTAGGAGGCGATGTCGGTGAGGAGTTTCTCGGCGGCCCGCTCGGCCAGCAGGCGGGAGCGCAGCATCACGGACTCGCGGAGCAGGATCTCCGTCTGGCGCTTCACCAGCAGGCCGAAGCGGCGCACCTGGGCGGGCGTGCCCGTGATGCCGACCGTGCCCACCGCCCGTCCGCCGGTGACCAGGGGGAGAGTGCAGCCGGGGCGCACCCCGCGCAGCTGCTGGGCCTGCGAGGCGGTGTGAGTAGCGGGCTCCTGGGTGCGGATGACCTCCACGGACGCCTCGTGGAAGCTGCCCACGCGGCTGGTGTCCCCGCTGCCGATGACCATGCCGTCCGCGTCGGTGATCAGCACGTTGAAGCCGATGACGGCGGAGGTGTCCGCGGCGATCTCCTGGGCGAGCGACGGGCTCAGCACGGTGTTCCTCCCGCCGGGGACGTGGGCCGATTGGGCGCACCGTACAGGGGAGGGGGCGTTTTCGGCCACAACTTCGTACGGAGTGACCGGTGACGCCTGCCGCGTCGATCTCTAGCGTATGGCCCCAATCAGATCCCCGCCGAGGGCACAGCGCGGTGAACGGCGGGTTCCTTCAGCGCCCAGACGGAAGGCCCGAGCCATGATCCGTGCGCGTTCCCTGATATCCGCTTTGTCCACACTGCTGTTGCTTTCCTCGGTGGCCGCCTGCGGCTCCGGCGGCGACGGCGCCCCGAAGAACGTCTCCGCCAAGACCGCCGCGCTGGGCACGCTCACGCCCGGCGTCATCAAGGTCGCGGTCGAGCCGTACGCCCCGTACACCACCGTCCGCGGCGGCAAGATCGTCGGCCTGGACGGCGACATCCTCACCGCCATTGCCAAGAAGCTCGGCCTCCGGATCAAACCGCAGGTCACGGACTTCGCCGGCATGCTGGCCGGCGTGCAGTCCCGCCGGGTGGACATCACCGTCGGCGGCGTGGCCTGGTCCGCCGAGCGGCAGAAGCAGGGCCTGTTCACCGACCCGCCCTACTACTCGCCGCCCGCGATGGCCGTGCGCAACGGCAAGACGTACAAGACGGTCGACGACCTCAAGGGCCACAACCTGGGCACCGTCGAGGGCTATGTCTGGGTCAAGTCCATCCAGTCCGTCCCCGGCGCCAAGCTGCACGCCTACCCCGACGCCAACGGCGTCTTCGACGACCTCGGCGCCGGCCGCATCGACGTCGGCTTCCTCGACCCGCTGATCATCATCGCGGCGCAGAAGCAGCGCCCCGACCTGAAGATCAGCACCGAGTACCTGACCCCGCCGAGCGCCGCCGAGGTCAAGGCCAAGCCCGCCTACCAGTACTTCCAGCCGTACCAGACGGGCTTCTATCTCCCCAAGCAGGCAGGCAAGTTGGAGAAGGCGATCTCCGCGCAGATCGACGCCATGTACGCCGACGGCGAGATGGCCAAGCTCGTGAAGAAGTACGGCGGCACCCCGGACCAGTTCCTCAAGCCCGCCGCCGATGTCGCCACCGCCCGCCGGGGCGTGGACCGGCCCAGCGACTGGACGCCGCCGTCCATCGGCAACTGAGGGGATGACATGTCCGGTCTCTTCCAGGTCCCCTGGTCCGACTACCGCTCCGACCTCCTCGACGCCCTGTGGCGCACCGTCTCCTACACGGTGGTCAGCTTCGTCGGCGCCGTGCTGCTCGGCCTCGCCGTCGCGCTGCTGAGGCTGAGCAAGGCCTGGCCCGCCCGGGCCGTCGCCGCGGTCTACACGGAGGTGTTCAAGAACGTCCCGCTGCTGGCCATCATCTTCCTGACCTACTTCGGCCTCGCCTCGGCCGGCATCCGGCTCGATGTGTTCACGGCCGGCTGCCTGAGTCTGGTCGTCTTCTACGCCGCCTATCTCTCGGAGATCTTCCGTTCGGCGATCGGCGGGGTGCACGCGGGTCAGACCGAGGCGGGCGAGGCGCTGGGCCTGGGCCGGGCGGGCATCTTCGTGCACGTCGTACTCCCGCAGGCGGTGCGGCAGGCACTGCCCGGCACCAACACCATGCTGGTCGACCTGTTGAAGTCCACCTCGCTGCTGGTCACCGTCTCGGCCGCCGAGTTGATGTCGGAGGGCCGGCTGATCACCTCGGAGACCTTCCGCGCCCTGGAGGTCTACCTGGTCATCTCCGCCCTCTACTTCGCCCTGTGCTACCCGCTCTCCCAGCTGCTCCTGCTGCTGGAGCGCAAGGTGCGGGCCGGTGTCCCGTTGTCGCCCCGGCGTCGGCGGCGGGTGCGCGCGGCCCGTGCGCTGCTCGCCGCCGACCTGCCCACAGCCGCCGACCGGAAGGAGGCAGTCGTATGACCGAGCCCGTCACCACGGCGAGGACCGCCCCCGTGGCCCGCACCGAAGCGGTGATCCGCATCGACGGGCTGAGCAAGTCCTTCGACGGCCGCCTTGTCCTCGACGACGTGAGTCTGGAGGTCGACCGGGGTCACATCGTCAGCGTCATCGGGCAGAGCGGTGGCGGCAAGACGACCCTGATGCGCTGCGTCAACCTGCTGGAACGGCCCGACCGGGGCACGGTCGAGGTGGCCGGTGAGGTGGTGCACGCCGACGGCCGGACCGTCTGCCGGGACCTGCCACGGCTGCGCCGTACCGTCGGCATGGTCTTCCAGAAGTTCCACCTCTTCCCGCACCTCACGGCCGTGGAGAACATCGTTCTTGCCCAGCGCAAGGCAGGCGTCCCCGAACCGGACGCCCTGGAGCGGGCCGTCGCCCTGTTGCGCCGGGTCGGCGTGGCCCATCGCGGGCTCGCCCTGCCCGACCAGCTCTCCGGCGGTGAGCAGCAACGGGTCGCCATCGCGCGCGCCCTCGCGCTCAAGCCGGAGGTCCTGCTCTTCGACGAACCGACGTCCTCCCTGGACCCGGAGTCCACCCGCGAGGTGCTCACCGTGATGCGCGAACTGGCCGCCGACGGCATGACCATGCTGCTCGTCACCCATGAACTCCCCTTCGCCCGTGAGGTGTCCGACCACGTCGTCTTCGTCGACGGCGGCCGGATCGTGGAGGCGGGACCCCCGCAGGAGGTCCTCGACCGGCCGGCCCAGGCCCGCACCCGGGAGTTCCTCTCTTCCTACGGAGACCCGTCATGAGCGATGCCGTGGTCGGTGACGGGCCGGTCGTGGTCGTCGGCGGCGGTGTCGTGGGCCTGTGCACCGCCTACTACCTCGCCCGGGCGGGCTTCCCGGTCGAGGTGGTCGAGCGGCGCGGTCTGGGCTCCGGTGCCTCCCGGGGCAACGCGGGCTGGGTCTGCCTCAGCCACTCGACGCCCGTGCCCGCGCCCGGCGTGGTGCGCTACGCCCTGCGCTCCCTGGGCCGCCCCGACTCACCTCTGTATCTACGGCCGCTGCCCGACCCGGCGTTCGTGCGCTGGCTGTGGCGGTTCTGGCGCTCCAGCACACCGACCGCCTTCCGGCGCGGGTACGCGGCGATCGCCGAGCTCAACCGCGACACCTTCGATCTCTTCGACGGTCTGCGCGAGGCGGGCGTCGACACCACCCTGACCCGCCCCGGCATGGTGCACGCCTTCCTGTCACCGGCCGAGGCCCGTCATCACCTGGCGCTCCAGCGGGAGATGGCGGACGGACGGTATCCGATGCCGGAGGAGGTGGTCACGGGGCACGAGGCGCCGTTGCTGGACCCGGCGCTCTCGCCCCAGGTCCGCGCCGCCTATCTCGTCGAGGGGGAGGGCGTGGTCGACCCCGAGGCGTTCGCGCGCGGCCTCGGCGAGGCGCTGGTCGCGGCCGGGGTGAAGGTCCACGAGAACACCGAGGCCCTCGGCTTCCGCACCACCGGGGGCCGGGTCACGGCGCTGCGCACCGCACAGGGCGAGATTCCCTGTTCAGCGGCGGTCGTCGCGGCGGGCATGCGGTCGGCGGGCCTGCTCGGCGCCCTGGGCCGGCCGCTGCCGCTCCAGGCCGGCAAGGGCTACAGCTTCTCGGTGGACCTCGACCCGGCGCCCCGGCACACCCTGTACTTCGGTGAGCGCAGGGCGGTCGCCTCACCCATCGGCGCCACCACCCGGATCGGCGGCACCATGGAGCTGAGCGGCAACAACAACCGGCTCGACTGGCGCCGTGTCGTCGCGGTGGCCCTGGCCAGTCGGCACTACCTGGGCCGGTGGTTCGAGGACCCCGACGACCTCGTCGGCCAGATCCGCGACCCCTGGGTCGGCGGCCGGCCCTTCCTCCCCGACGGCCTCCCGGTCGTGGACCGCCTCCCCGGCTGCGCCAACGCGTTCGCGGCCACCGGCCACGGCATGCTCGGCGTCACCCTCGGGCCCGTCACCGGGCACCGGCTCACCGAGTACATCCGCACGGGTCGTCGGCCGGAGGCGCTGGTGCCGTTCCGGTTCGAGCGGCTTCGGGGGTGAACGCGGGCCGCTCAGCCGGAGTTCGACATGTGCCGGGGTGTGAAGGCCTGCCTCGCATCCCTGCACAGGGGTTGTCCGTACATTCGCTCCGTGTCTAGGGTCTGCCCACGAGCGCAAGCGCTTTCTCGTGCTGCATGCACGGTGACCACCCCACTGGCCCCAGGGAGCGCGCATGGGCATACGAGTCAGTCATGCGTACGGCGAGCACCTCGCGGTCGCGGCGGCGGACGGAACGGAGATCTTCCGGTACGTCTACCGCCCCGACCCCGAGCCCTTCGAGTCCCGCAAGCCCTACGCACATCCCGTGCGCACCCTTGCCGGGCGGACGGTCACCGCCTACCGGCCCAGCGACCACCGTTGGCACAAGGGCCTGCAGATGACGGCCAGTCATCTCTCCGGCCAGAACTTCTGGGGCGGCAACTCCTATGTCCACGGGCAGGGTTACCTGGCCCTGCCCGAACGCGTCGGCTCGATGCGGCACGACGGATTCGCCGAGGTCGAGGCCGACGGCGAGCGGCTCGATCTCTCCGAGGACCTCACCTGGATCGCGTTCGGCGGTGCGGAGTGGGCGCGCGAGCGGCGCGCTGTCGCCGTCCACTCCGTCGACGAGGAGTCCGGCGCGTGGGCGCTGGACTGGTCGATCCGGCTGACCAACGTCCGCGACAAGCCGCTCCTCTTCGGCTCACCCACCACCGCCGGCCGTGAACGCGCCGGCTACACCGGCCTCGGCTGGCGCGGCCCCCGCGACTTCACCGGCGGCACGGTCTTCGCCCCCGACTCGGACGCCGACGTCGGGAAACTCAACGGCTCGCAGAGCCCCTGGCTCGCCTTCACCGCCGAACACGACGAGGTCGACGCGCACTCCACGCTCGTCTTCGCCCACGCACCCGAGAACCTCGACGAGAAGTCGGCCGGCCACGAGTCGCACTGGTTCGTGCACGCGGAGCCGTTCCCGATGGTCGCCTGCTCCTGGGCGTACTTCGAGGAGTTCGAGCTGGCACCCGGCGAGTCCTTCGCCCACCGCTACCGCGTCCTCGTCGCCGACGGTGCCTGGGACCGCGACCGTGTCGCCGCGCACCTGGCCGGTCTGGCGTGGTGACCGGCGTGCTCTGATCAGATCCGACCCAGGAGAGGAGAAGTGACCTCGGCATGCCCGGACACAGGACAAAGGGGTTCTGCGCGTCGGCCGCCGCACTCGCGCTGTGCGCGGTGCTGGCCGGCTGCGGGGGATCCGGGGAGTCGGCCGGCGGCGGCAAGGTCGTGCTGCGCTACACCTGGTGGGGCAACCCCGACCGGGCGGCCCGCACCGAGCAGGCCGTCGCCCTGTTCGAGAAACAGCACCCCGACGTGCGGGTGCAGACCTCGTTCTCCGGCTACGACGCCTACAAGCAGAAGCTCGCCATCCAGGCCACGGGCGGCGACGCCCCCGACGTCATGCAGCTCGACTACCGCCAGATCGACCAGTACGCCTCAGGGCATGTCCTGCTCGACCTCGGCAAGGTCGAGGACACCCTGCGGACCGGCGAGATCGACCCCGGTCTGCTCGCCACCGGCCGGGTCGACGGCAAGCAGTACGCGATCCCGCAGGGCCGCGGCACCGAGACCGTCGTCTACGACGTGAAGGCGTGGAAGGCTTCCGGGGTCCCGCTCCCGCGCAAGGGCTGGACCTGGAGTCAATGGGCCGACGACATACGGGAGTTGGCCAGGAAGACCGGCAGACCCGGCGCCACCGACCCCGGCCAGAGCGAGGACGCCTTCGAGGTGTGGCTGCGCGGCCGGGGCAAGGCCCTCTACACCAAGGACGGCGGACTCGGGTTCACCGCCGACGACCTGGCCAAGTGGTGGACGTTCACCGACCGGTTGCGCCGCGAGGGCGCCGTCTCGCCCGCCGAGCAGACCACCCAGCTCGACGGCTCGGTCGAGAACACCCCGCTCGGCCGCGGCAAGGCCACCGCCGACTTCAACTGGGACGCCCCGTCCAGCGGTTACCTCGCCCTCATCCCCACCGGAGTCGCCCTCGCCCCGATGCCCTCCGGCGACGACGGCACGCCCGGCCAGTACTTCAAGCCGTCGATGTTCCTCGGCATCGGCGCCCACACCGGCCACCCCCAGGAAGCCGCCCGACTCATCGACTTCCTCCTCAACGACAGCGGAGCGGCCAAGATCCTCGGCGCCACCCGCGGCATCCCCGTCAACGAGACGATCCGCGAGCGAACCGCCTCTGAGCTGAAGGACTTCGACAAGACCGTCTCCGACTTCCAGGCCTCGCTGGAGGGCACCCTCAAGGACCCGCCACAGGCCCCGCCCTCCGGCGACAACGCCCTGCAGACCACCTTCCAGCGCGACTACGACCAGGTGTCGTACCAGCGCATGTCGCCCCGCGAGGCGGCGAAGAACTACGTCACCGAGGCGAAGGCGGAGCTGAGGTCATGACGACGACACAGACACCTGCCGCCCCGCCGGCCCGGGCGGCGGCCCCGACGAAACGACGGCCGAAGCGCCAACGGGAGGGCGCCGCCTGGGTGTTCCTCTCCCCGTGGGTACTCGGCGCGACCGTCCTCACCCTCCTCCCGATGGTCGTGTCGCTGTATCTGTCGTTCACCGACTACGACCTGTTCAACCCGCCCCACTGGGTGGGCCTGCGCAACTACGTCCAGATGTTCACCGAGGACCCGCGGTACTGGCGCTCGGTCGTGACGACACTGACGTACGTCGTGATCGCCGTACCCCTGCAACTGGCGCTCGCGCTGGTCGTCGCGCTCGCCCTGAAGACCATGAGGCACGGGAAGGGCTTCTACCGGTCGGCGTTCTACGCCCCCTCACTCCTCGGCGCCTCGATGTCCATCGCCCTCGTCTGGCGGGCCCTGTTCAACGACGGCGGCACGGTGGACCACCTGTTCGGCAACGGCGGTTGGATCAACAGACCGGGCTGGTCGCTGCTGGCCGTAGCACTGCTGACGGTGTGGCAGTTCGGCGCTCCGATGGTCATCTTCCTCGCCGGGCTGCAGCAGATACCGGCCGAGCTGTACGAGGCGGCGGCCGTCGACGGGGCCGGCAAAGGGCGGCAGTTCGTCTCCGTCACCGTGCCCATGCTGTCCCCGGTGCTCTTCTTCAATCTCGTCCTGCAGACCATCCAGGCCTTCCAGGTGTTCACGCCCGCCTTCGCGGTCAGCGCCGGCAAGGGCGGACCCGCCGACTCGACCCTCGTCTACACCCTCTACCTCTACGACCGCGGCTTCGTCGCCTCCCACATGGGCTACGCCTCCGCCATGGCCTGGGTGCTGCTGCTGGTGATCGGCGCCGTGACCGCGGTGCTGTTCCGCACCTCACGCTCCTGGGTCTTCTACGCCTCCGAGGGGGACCGATGACCACGACCGCCTCAACTGCCGTGTCCCGCAAGCCGATTCGCTGGGGACGTGTCGCCGTGCACCTCGGCTGCCTGGCCGCCCTGCTCGTCATGCTCTACCCACTGGCCTGGCTGCTCGCCACGTCGCTCAAGCCGGCGAACGAGGTCATCGCCAGCCTCGACCTCCTGCCCAGCCACCTGGAATGGTCCAACTACAAGACCGCCTTCGAGGGCGTGAACGACGTCTCCGTCTGGCGGCTGCTCGGCAACTCCCTGCTGATCGCGGGCGGCGCGGTCCTCGGCAACGTCATCAGCTGCTCGCTCGCCGCCTACGCTTTCGCCCGTCTGCGCTTCCGGATGCGGGGCCCGCTGTTCGCCTTCATGATCGCCACGATCATGCTGCCGCATCACGCGGTGCTGATCCCGCAGTACATCATCTTCAACAAGCTGGGCCTGGTGAACACCTACTGGCCGCTGATCCTGCCCAAGTTCCTCGCCACGGAGGCGTTCTTCGTCTTCCTCATCGTGCAGTTCATGCGCGGCCTGCCGCGCGAGCTGGAGGAGGCGGCCCGCATCGACGGCTGCGGTCCGTTCCGCAGCTTCTTCAAGGTGATCCTGCCGCTCACCCGCCCCGCGCTGATCACCACCGCCATCTTCACCTTCATCTGGACCTGGAACGACTTCTTCACCCAGCTCATCTACCTCTTCGACCCGGACAAGTTCACCCTCACCCTCGCGCTGCGCTCCTTCGTGGACGCCTCCAGCCAGTCGGCGTTCGGCCCGATGTTCGCGATGTCGGTGATCGCACTGCTGCCGATCGTGCTGTTCTTCCTCGCCTTCCAGCGGTTCCTGGTGGAGGGCATGGCCAGTTCCGGACTGAAGGGGTGAGGGCCATGCGTACCGCACGAGAGCCGGGCGAGGTCTTCGGCCCGCGGATGACCCTGTTCGCCGACGTCCTCAGCATCGGCCTCGCCACCGCGCTGGTCTGCCTGCCGCTGGTGACCGTTCCGGCCGCGCTGTCGACGGCGTGCGCGGTGCTGCGGGGCGCGGGGGAGGACCGGCCCGCCACCGCGGGGCGGTACGTCGCTCTGCTACGGCGACGGGTGCGCCTCGGCGACCTGGCGGCGGGCGTGGTCGCGCTCGCGGGCACGCTGCTGTTCGCCGCCGACCTGGCGCTGGCCCGGGCCGGGCTGCCGGGAGCGCCCGCCTTCGCGGTGCCGGCCGCCGCCATCGGGGCGACGGCGACGGTCGTGGGCCTGCGTGCGTGCGCCCGCCCCGAGTCGCTCACCGACTGGCCGGCCGCCGTGCGCGAGGCCGCCCGGGAAACCGTGCGCGACCCGGGCGGCAGCGGCCTGGTGCTGCTCGCCGTGGTGACCGCAGCCCTGTGCGCCTGGATGCTGGTGCCGCTGGCGTTCCTCGCGCCGGGTCCGCTGGCTCTGGCGCTCACGGCGGTCGACGTACGTCATGCGCGGGTCAGGTGACGCGGCCCACCACATGACGCAGGAAACCGGCGGCCGTCCCCCCGTCGCACACCCGGTGGTCGAAGGTCAGCGACAGCTGGACGACCTTCCGCACCTCCACCCTGCCGTCGACCACCCAGGGCCGTTCCGTGATCCGACCGACGCCGAGCATCGCGGCCTGCGGGTGAGGGAGGATCGCGGTGACGCCCCCGACCTCGAAGACACCCCGGGTCCGCCCTACGGGCGGACGACGGGACTTTCGCAACAGGCCCTGGCCATAGATCGTGCCGAACGCCATTGATGACTTGCGGGAATGAGGATGGCTCCCCGCCGCGTTCGCCCCACTGGCACCCTTACGCCTCCGACTCTCCCAGGAGACCTCTCGCATGCCGGAGCTGGAGATCGATGCCGTCGTCTTCGACGTGCTGGGCACGCTGGTGGACGAACCCGCAGGCCTGCGCGCCGGCATCCGCGCCCTCGCGCCCTCGCTCGACGACCCGGGGATCGAGCAGCTCCTGTCCCTCTGGCAGCGGCACATCGAGTCCGAGCAGCGCCGCGTCGTGGACGGCGACCGGCCCTACGCCACCAGCGACGCCCTCGACCGGGAAGCCGCCCGAATCGTCGCGGACGCCGCCGGAGTCGACGCCCCGACCGCCGTGGCGACACTGGCCAGGTCGGCGCGACGCCTCCCATCGTGGCCCGACACCGTGGCCGGCCTGGGCCGCCTCGGCGAACGATTCCCCCTCATCGGCCTCTCCAACGCGAGCCGCACGGCCCTGCTGGGCATCAACGCCCACGCCGGACTGCGCTGGCACCAGGCCCTGTCCGCCGAGGACGCCCGCACCTACAAACCGGACCCCGCCGTCTACCGACTGGCGGTCACCGTCTCCGGACGCCCACCCCACCGGCTGCTGATGGTCGCCGCCCACGCCTGGGACCTGCGCGGAGCCCAACACCTCGGCCTGCGCACCGCCTACGTCGCCCGCCCGGTCGGCGACCCACCCGCCGCCTCGGACCGGTTCGACCTCTACGCCGACGACCTCGCGGACCTGGCCGGGCAACTCGACGCCTGACCTCAGCCGGTGAGGTGCCGTGGCCCGCCGAAGATCCCGGACAGCCGACGGTACGAGTCCAGCAGCGCCGCACGGTCGTACGTGCTCGTGGTGACCAGCACCTCCTGCGCGCCCGTCTCCTTCAGCACCGTCTCCAGTTCGTGGGTGACCTGCTCCTCGGTGCCGGCGATGTGTCCGCTCAGTCCGGCCTCGTAGAAGCCGCGCTCCTTCCCGGTCATCGCGAGCCCCTCGACACGCTCGGCGGGCGGAAGGGGCGGGAAGGTGCCATGGGTGCGGGAGTGCGCCATCGACCAGGCCTCCGGGATCAGCAGCCGCCGGGCGTCCGCGGGGGTGGCGGCCACCGCGATCGTGCCGGAGATGATGACGTACGGCTCCCGGGCCCAGAGGGAGGGGCGGAAACGGGCGCGGTAGTGGTCGATGCCGCGCTGCATCTTCTCCCGGTTGCGGAGGTCGCCGATCACCATCGGCAGGCCCGCACGCGCCGCGATGTCGGCGCCCTCGCCCATCGCCAGCACGAACGCCGGCACCGTCAGGCCCTCGGCGGGGCGGGCGTGCACGCCCGTGACCGAAGTGCCGCGAAACCAGCCGAGCAGCTCGTCGAGTTGCCCGGCGAAGTCCTCGGCGTCTCCCTTGTCGCGCCCCAACGCCCTGCGCACCCCGTCGGTGAACCCGACGGACCGGCCGAGCCCCATGTCGATCCGCCCGGGGAAGAGGGACTCCAGCACCCCGAACTGCTCGGCCACGACCAGCGGTTGGTGGTTCGGCAGCATGACTCCGCCCGTGCCGATCCGGATCGTCCGCGTCGCACCCGCGACGGCGGCGGCCAGCACGGTCGGCGCGGAGCCGGCGACCCCGGGCACGCCATGGTGCTCCGAGACCCAGAACCGGTGGTACCCGAGCCGTTCCAGCTCCTGCGCCAGCCCCACGGTGTCCCGGAGCGCCTCCGCGGTCGAGTGGCCCTCGCGGGTGCGGGAGCGGTCGAGGACGGAGAAGCGGGTGGCGGCGATCACGGAACTCACACCGGCTTCAACAACCGCGGCGGCGCCGCATTCCCGCCATGGCGCTCCGGAAAACCGGGTGACCCGGATCCCCGCAGGTCAGCACAATGAGGCGCGCCTGCTTGTCGGCCGTACCCGCTCGCTTCGCCCTGCCCGGAAAGGCGGCCGCCCATGACCGTTGCGAACATCCTGCTGTCCGGCATCGTCGGCTCGACCGCGTACGGACTGGCTCGCGAGGGCTCCGACGTGGACCGCCTCGGCCTGTTTGCCGCGCCCACCGCCTCGCTGTTCGGCCTGCACACGCCGAAGGAGTCCCACGTCAGCACGGCACCGGACCGCACGCTGCACGAGGCCGCGAAGTGGTGCCGGCTCGCGCTGGGCGGCAACCCGACCGTCATGGAGCTGGTGTGGCTGCCGGACGAGCTGTACGAGGTGCGCACCCCGCTGGGCGACGAACTGATCGGCATCCGCGGGTCGTTGCTGTCCGCCAAGCGCGTCAGGGACGCCTACCTCGGGTACGCCACCCAGCAGTTCCGGCGACTGCAGGGCCGCGACAGCGACAGGCGCACGGCCAAGCACGCCCGGCACCTGAAGCGGCTGTGCCACCAGGGCCTGGAACTGTACGCCACCGGGCGGCTGACGGTGCGGGTGGAGAACCCCGAGGAGTACCACCGCTTCGGCGAGCGTGTCGCCGCCGACCCCTCGGCCGCGCGGTCGGTGCTCGACGCGTACGAGTCCGCCTTCGCCGAGACCCGGACCGTACTGCCGGAACGCCCCGACGAGGCACCGGCCGAGGCGTGGCTGCGCCGCGTCCGCGCGCACTTCTACGGGGACGGCCATGGGGAACGGAACCTCCTCGTCGGGTGAGAGCAACGAGGACGCTGTGTGAAAACGGTTCCCATCAAGAGTCGAGGTCGCCCGCCGATCCGGGTCGGATCAGCGACGCGAGCGCACGCGTGCGTCCCTCGGCGGCTGGATGAACTGCAGCTCCAGCGTCACCGGCGGCTCGGCGACGCCCGGCCCGCCCGCCGCCGCCCACTCGATGACCTCCTCGGTGCAGTCGTCGTCCATCGCGAACCCGACCCAGGTGGCCCGCCCACCGGCCCGCCGCCCCGCGGCCGAGGGCTGTACGACGATGACGTTGGCCTGGTCGCAGGGGCCCAGGCAGTCGGTCGTACGGACCTGGAAGCCGGACTCGGCCGCGCCAGCGCGGAGCCGCTCCAGCTGCCAGGCGTGGTCGGTGCCGGGGAGCTTGCGCGGGTCGCCGCAGCAGCAGCCCCGGCACACGACGAGCGTGCAGGGGCGCTGCTGGGCCGCACCGATCAGAGTCGTACGAGGGGCGGGGAACCGGGATCGCATGGGAGAAGCATGATCCATGCCGCCGGGGACCCGAGCCACCGGGGTCGCACCGGTCAGAACCGCGCCCCGATGCCCGCCCCGTTGCGCGGCACGAGGAACGACGGCGCCGACGGCAGCGAACCGTCGGCGGCGCGCGGGCCCGTGAGCGGCCCGGCGTCCGTGCTGAGTACCGACGAGGCGTTCCAAGTCCCGCCCAGATCCCAGGAGTTGCCCTTGGACACGGTCGCCGAGCCGAGGGCGGCGGCCTTCCCGTCCGCGACCGAGAGGTCGGAGGTGAGAGTGGCCGTGCCGCCCGGGACATCGGCGTCGAAGCCGGTGCCCGCGTTCGCGTAGGCGGAGTCGCGGGTCAGACTCAGCGCGCCCGTGTTGCCGTTGTCCGTGAAGCCGTGTGCGGCGTTCTTGAAGGCCACGCTGTTGCGGACGGTGTGGGCGACGGCCGGTGCCGGCGTGCCGCCGCCGAGCTTGAAGCCGTTGCCGTCGCCCGCGAAGTCGGGGAAGTTCCAGCGGTTGAAGCCGTTGCCGTACGCGACCGTGTTCTCGATCAGGATCGGCGAGGCGAACTTCCACGCGTCGAAGCCGTCGTCGACGTTGTTCCACAGCCGAGCGCCCCGCACGACGTTGCCGGTGCCGCTGCCCTCCTTGACGGCCAATCCGTCGGCGCTCTCGCCGTTCTTGCGTGGATCGCGGTTGAGGTAACTGTCCAGGTTCAGGATCAGGTTGTCGCTGGAGGCGCCTTGGAGCTGGAAGCCGGACTCGTAGTTGTCGTGGGTGGACAGGTGGGAGAAGACATTGCCGTTGCAGCCGTCGCAGTAGATGCCGTACGGACCGTTGACGATCTCCAGGCCGGAGATCCTCCAGTGGGAGGCCTCCTGGTGGATCGCCCCGCGCTCGGCGCGCGGGATGCTGCCGCCGACCGGTGTGTGGCTGGCGGGCAGTTGTTCGCCGTCCACGACGACCCGCTCGCCCTGGTAGGTCGTGAGCGTGATGGGCTGGGACGCGGTGCCCGACGCGGTGATGGTGATGTTGTCGGTCAGGGCGTAGGTGCCGCCGCGTACGGTGATCGTGTCGCCGGGGCCGGCCAGATCCACGGCCCTCTGGATGGTCTTCAACGGCCGGTCGAGCGTCCCTGGCGCGGCATCGTCCCCGTTCACCGCCACCACCAGGGTCTTCGTCGCGGCCGACGCCTCACCCGCCGTTCCCAAGGTCGCCACCAGAGCCGCACTCACGGCCGCCGCCGTCCAGATCGCTGCGTTGCGCATGGGGCCTCCCGCCTCCGCCTGCTGCTGTGTCGATCAGCAGTGGCCGCCCGGGGCGGGAAGGTTGCCCGGGTCGCGTGAGCGGAGGAGCCCGAGAAAAATTCGCACGGCGATGTCGAGAACGCGTGCCCGGCTCCGTCCCCGGGGTGAACGCGACCACAATGGGTCGCACGAGCACCCGGGAGAACACGATGGCCAAGTACCTGTTGCTGAAGCACTACCGCGGGGCTCCGGCCGCGGTGAACGACGTGCCCATGGACCAGTGGACGCCGGAGGAGATCTCCGCGCACGTGCGGTACATGAACGACTTCGCGGCCCGGCTGGAGAAGACCGGCGAGTTCGTCGACAGCCAGGCCCTCGCCCCCGAGGGGAAGTGGGTCCGGTACGACGGTGAGGGGCGCCCGCCCGTCACCGACGGCCCGTTCGCCGAGACCAAGGACGTCATCGCCGGCTGGATGATCATCGACGTCGACAGCTACGAGCGCGCCGTCGAGCTGGCCGGTGAGCTGTCGGCCGCCCCCGGGGCGGGCGGGAAGCCGATCCACGAGTGGCTGGAGCTGCGCCCGTTCCTGACCGAGTCGCCCACCGTCACGGAGTGCCTCATCCATGGATGAGGTCCTGCTGAGAAGCCTCACACCGGGCGTGCTCGCTGTCCTCGTCCGCCGCGGAGCCGACTTCGCGGCGGCCGAGGACGCCGTACAGGACGCCCTGGTCGAGGCGGTCCGCGTCTGGCCGGCCGACCCGCCGCGGGACGCGAAGGGCTGGCTGGTCACCGTGGCCTGGCGCAAGTTCCTCGACGCGACCCGTGCGGCCGCCGCCCGCCGCCGGCGCGAGGACCTCGTGGACGAGGAGCCCGCGCCCGGGCCCGCGTCGGCCGTCGACGACACGCTCCAGCTCTACTTCCTCTGCGCCCATCCCTCCCTGACGCCGTCGTCCGCCGTCGCGCTCACCCTGCGCGCCATCGGCGGGCTGACCACCCGGCAGATCGCCCAGGCCTACCTGGTGCCCGAGGCGACCATGGCCCAGCGCATCAGCAGGGCCAAGCGCACCGTCTCCGACGTGCGGTTCGACCAACCCGGCGACGTGGCCACCGTCCTCCGCGTCCTCTACCTGGTCTTCAACGAGGGCTACTCCGGCGATGTCGACCTCGCCGCCGAGGCCATCCGGCTCACCCGGCAACTCGCCGCCGCGATCGACCACCCTGAGGTGGCCGGGCTGCTCGCCCTCATGCTGCTCCACCACGCCCGACGCGCCGCCCGCACCGCGCCCGACGGCAGCCTGGTGCCGCTCGCCGAGCAGGACCGAAGCCGGTGGGACACCAAGGCGATCGCCGAGGGCGTGGAGATTCTGCAGGCGGCCCTCGCCCGAGACCGGCTGGGCGAGTTCCAGGCCCAGGCCGCCATCGCCGCCCTGCACGCCGACGCGCCCACCGCCGAGGAGACCGACTGGGTGCAGATCGTCGAGTGGTACGACGAACTCGCGCGCCTGACCGACAGCCCGGTCGTCCGGCTCAACCGCGCGGTCGCCGTCGGCGAGGCCGACGGACCGCGTGCCGGCCTGGCCGCGCTCGCGGAGCTGGACGACTCACTGCCCCGCCACACCGCGGTGGGGGCCTACCTCCACGAGCGCGACGGCGACCTGACGACGGCGGCGCGGCTCTACGCGGAGGCGGCCCAGCAGGCCCCCAACCTCGCCGAGAGGGACCACCTGACCCGCCAGGCCGCCCGCCTCAACGCTCATCGCCGTCGCTGACGGGTCGCGCTTCGACTCCTCGCCGTCGAACCACCCTCCCGTGCTGCTGACTTGCCCGGACGGCGTGACGTCGGTCCAGCACGGCCCTGCTTAGGGTGGGGGTGTGACCGACAGCAGTGCACGCCCCGTCGCCGTGTTCGACCTGGACAACACCCTGGCCGACACGGCCCACCGCCAGCGGTTCCTGGAGCGCAAGCCGCGCGACTGGGACGCCTTCTTCGCCGCCGCGCCCCACGATCCGCCGCTCGCGGAGGGCATCGCGCTGGTGCTGGAGAGCGCGAAGGAGTGCGAGATCGTCTACCTCACCGGGCGGCCCGAGCGCTGTCGACGCGACACACTGGAGTGGCTGAGCGCGCAGGGACTGCCCGAGGGGCGTGTCCACATGCGGCGCAACGACGACCGCAGGCCCGCCCGCCGCACCAAGCTGGAGATCCTGAAACGCCTGGCGCGGACACGGGACGTCCGGGTGCTCGTGGACGACGACGAGCTGGTCTGCGACGACGCCCAGCGGGCGGGCTTCACCGTGGTACGGGCACGGTGGACCGCCCCCTCCGCCGCGCTGGAGGAGGCGCAGGAGGGCGAGGGGCGGACCTGAGGGCGCCCGTCAGTCCGACTCGTCCAGCCGGAAGCCCACCTTCAGGCCGACCTGCCAGTGCGCGATCCGACCCTCCTCGATCTGACCGCGCACCTGCGTCACCTCGAACCAGTCCAGGTTGTGGAGAGTCTGAGAGGCGCGCGAGATGCCGTTGCGGATGGCCTGGTCGACACCGTCGGGGGAAGTGCCGACGATCTCCGTGACCCGGTAGGTGTGGTTCGTCATGCGGGTGCTCCTCTCCGTACGGCCGTGATGACCGGAACGTCACGTGTGTCACGCGTCACTCCACCGTGCCCCAAGCTGCGACGGAGCGCGAGACGTCCGACCGGTGGCCCGCCGCCCCTTGACCACCGGCATTGGTCCATACCAAAATCCGGCACACCCGTACGAGCCCCGCGCTCGTCCCCCCACGTCGGGCCCCTCGCCCTGTCCATCAGACAGAACTGGACCCCTCGTGAGACGTCGCCACCTCCTCGCCCTGGCCCCGGCCGGTCTCGTCGGCGCCTGCGGGCTCCTGTCGCCCCGGGCCGACCGCCGCACGGTGACCGTGTGGCTGATGAAGGACAGCGCCTCGCACGATTTCCTACGGCGCTTCACCGCATCCTTCGAACGCGAGCACCAGGACCTCAGACTCGACATCCGCATCCAGCAGTGGACCGGCATCGGGGAGAAGGTGCAGGCCGCCCTCGGCGCCGACCCCGGGGACGGACCCGACGTCATCGAGGTCGGCAACACCCAGGTCCCGCAGTACGTCGAGGGGGACCGGCTGCTCGATCTGACGCTGGAGGCGCTGCGCTGGGGCGGCCACGACTGGCTGCCCGGCCTCGCCGAACCCGGCAGCCAGGTGGCCCACCAGTACGGCATCCCCTGGTACGCGGCCAACCGCGTCGTCATCCACCGCAAGGACCTCTTCGCACGGGCCGGCATCAAGACCCCGCCCCGCACCCGCGCAGAGTGGCTCACCGCCACCCAGAAGCTCAACTCCGGCGGAAACCAGGGGATCTACCTCGCCGGACAGGACTGGTACACGCTCGCCGGCTTCATCTGGGACGAGGGCGGCGACCTCGCGAGCAACAGTGAGACGGACGGCTGGCGGGGGACGCTGGACACGCCGGCCGCCCTGCGCGGCATGGACTTCTACCGGCACCTGCAGGCCCTCGGCGACGGACCGGTCCGCGCCGACGAGGAACACCCGCCGCAGGCAGGGGTGTTCGCGAAGGGACGGGTGGCGCAGATCGTCGCCGTACCGGGGCTCGCGCGGGCGGTCGTCCAGCAGAACCCCGACCTGGAGGGCAAGCTCGGCTTCTTCCCGGTACCCGGCAGGAGCGCGAGTCGCCCCGGCGCCGTCTTCACGGGCGGCTCCGACCTCGTCGTACCGAACAACACCCGCGACCGGGACGGCGCCGTCGCCGTGGTCGCCGCGCTCACCGGCGCCCGGTGGGACACCGCACTGGCCCGGACCATGAACTACGTCCCCAACAGGAAGTCCCTCGCGAAGGCCGTCGCGGGCGAGGAGGGAGTCGCGGCCATGGCCGCGGGGGCGGCGCGAGGGCGGGCCACCCCGGCCACGCCCCAGTGGGGCGCCGTCGAGGCCGACAACCCGATCAAGGAGTACATGACCAAGGTACTCACGGGGGCGGACCTGGCGACCGAGGCCCGTCGGGCCTCCCGGCGCATCACGGACCTGCTGAACCGCCTGGACTGACGGCGATCCACGCCTTCCTCCAAGGCAGTCACGAGAGCGCCACCGAGGAGTGCGACCGCCTGACGCGACAGCAGAAGGCCCCGTGGGGGTGCCTTGCCACGGGGCCTTCGATCAGGGGAGCACGCGTGCTACGAGGCGAGCTCCTTGGTGATGCGGTCGAGCATGAACGCCGAGGACTCGCGGGCCCGTTCCTCCCACGCGAAGACGCAGGCCGTCGCGACGCCGTCGAAGTTCAGGGCACGCAGGGTGCCGAAGAAGGCGTCCCAGTCGACCTCGCCCTGACCGATGTCCAGGTGCTGGTGGATCCGGGCCGGGGTGCCGGGCGGGTTGAGGATGTAGCGCAGGCCGCTGGAGCCCTTGTGGTTGAAGGAGTCCGCGATGTGCACATGTTGGAGCTTGTCGCCCGCGTAGCGCATCATCGCCGCGATGTCGGCGGTCGGGTCCGCACCGGACAGGTGGAAGGAGTGCGGGGCGCAGTAGAGGTAGTTCACCCAGGGCTTGTTGATCGCGCGGACCAGGTCGACGGCGGGGGTGTTCTCCTCGCAGAAGTCGTCCGGGTGGGCCTCCAGGTTCAGCGCGATGCCCTCCCGCTCGAACAGCGGCAGCAGCTCCTCCAGCGAACGCCAGAACGCGGCCTCGCTCTCCGCGGCCCGCTCGGGACGGCCGTTGAACTCGCTGTTCATCAGCGGACATTCGAGATCGGCGGTGATCTCGATCATCCGCTTCCAGTAGCGCACGGCGGCCTGCCGCTCCGTCTCGTCCGGCGACGACCACTTGTACAGCGGAAGCACGGAGGACAGCTTCACCCCGTGTGCGCGCAGGGAGTACTTCAGCTCCGCGACGCGTTCGTCGTCCGCACGCGGGTGCAGGAAGAACGGCATGAAGTCGTCACGGGGCGACAACTCGATGTACTCGTAGCCGAGTTCGGCGACCGTACGCACCATGTCGTCGATGGACAGGGCACGGAACATGTACGGGTCGAGGGCGATCTTCACGCGGCACCTCCGTAGAACGCGGGGCGGGGCTTGAGGTCGGTGGCGACGACACGGCCCGACTCCAGGGCCTCGACCGTCGCGCTGGTGATGACGGTCGCCGCGTAACCGTCCCAGGCCGAGGGCCCGGTGGGCTCGTCGCCGGCGGCCAGGTTGGCGATCCAGTCACGGAACTCGGTGTCGAAGGCGTCCGCGAAACGGCCCACCCAGTCCGTGAGCACCTCGGTGCTGTGCTGCCCCGCGGTACGCAGTCCGACCGAAGCCGGGTCGGGCAGCCGGACGAGGCCCTCCTCGCCGACGGCTTCGCACTGGATGTCGTAGCCGTACTGGCAGTTGACGAAGACCTCCAGATCGATCCGGACTCCCTTCGCGGTCTCGAAGAGCATGATCTGCGGGTCCTTGAGGTGCTCGAACCGCTTGCCGGTGGCGCGCGGGGTGACCACCTGCGTGGAGACGATCTCGTCGTCCAGCAGCCAGCGCAGCACATCCACCTCGTGCACCGCCGTGTCCAGCGCCGCCATCGAGGAGGTGTACGACTCCGGGACGGTCGGGTTGCGGTGCGCGCAGTGCACGATCAGCGGCTCGCCGATGCGACCGGCGTCGATCAGCTGCTTCATCTGCCGGTAGCCGGCGTCGTAGCGGCGCATGAACCCGACCTGGACCAGACGGCGGCCGTGCGCCACCTCCGCCTCGACGATCCTCAGGCAGTCCTCGGCGGTCGTCGCCAGCGGCTTCTCGCAGAACACCGGCTTGCCGGCGGCTATCGCGTTCAGCACGTGCTCGGCATGGGTCGGCCCCCAGGAGGTCACGAGGACGGCGTCCACGTCGTCCGCCGCGACCACGGCCGCGCCGTCGGACAGCACCCGCGCACCGACCGGCGCCGCGGCCTCCTCGGCACGGGCCGGGTCGATGTCGGTGACCGCGGTGACCCGGGCGCCGGTGACGACGTCGGTGAGGCGCCGGATGTGCTCCTTGCCGATCCAGCCGGCGCCGATCACGCCTACACGTACAGTCATGGTCATTCCTTACGGGGGTTGAGAGGGGATCAGGAGAAGCGGGCCCGGAGTTCGGCTTCGAGGGTTTCGAGGGTGCGGCCCTTGGTCTCGGGGACGTAGAGCTTCACGAAGGTGAGCGAGAGGATCCCCGCCACCACGAACAGGAAGAAGGTGTTGGAGATCCCGATCGCCGAGACGAGCGACGGGAAGACCAGACCGATCGCGAAGTTCGTCAGCCACAGCACCACCGCCGCGATGCCCATCCCGAACCCGCGCATGCGCATCGGGAAGATCTCCGAGAGCATCAGCCAGGTCACCGGCGAGATGGCGCCCTGCTGGAAGGCGAGGAAGGTGACGGTCATCGCGAGCACCGCGAACGCCCGCCCGTCGCCGGAAGGCAGCACCAGAGAGAACACACCGATCAGCAACAGGGCGGCCGTGGTGCCGATCTGACCGGTCATCAGCATCGGTCGGCGGTTGACGCGGCCCAGCAGCCAGATGCCGACGAAGGTGGCGAGCACCGAGATGACTCCGTTGGCGATGTTGGCGGTCAGCGCGCTGTCGGAGGCGAAGCCGGCGTCGGTGAGGATCTGGGTGCCGTAGTACATGATCGTGTTGACACCGGTGATCTGCTGCACGATCGCGATGCCGAAGCCGACGAACATCAGCTTGCGCAGCCACGGCGTGGCCTTCATGTCCTGCCAGCCGCCCAGCTTCTCCTGCTCCTCCTTCACGGCGAGCGCGGACACCTCGGCCAGCTCGGCCTCGGCCCGCTGCCGCGACCGGACCTGCTTCAGCACCTCCAGCGCCTCACCGAAACGGGTCTGCGATGCCAGCCAGCGCGGACTCTCCGGCATGACCAGCATGCCGAACCAGAGCACGACGGCCGGAATGGTGGCGATGACGAGCATGTAGCGCCAGATGCCGCCCGACTCACCGCCGACCTGGGCGATGATCGCGTTGGAGGTGAAGGCGAGCAACTGCCCGCTCACGATCATCAGTTCATTACGGGTGACCAGCGCACCGCGCCGCTCGGCGGGGGAGACCTCCGCGAGATACACGGGCACCGTCACCGAGGTCCCACCGACCGCGAGACCGAGCACGAACCGGGCGACGACCATGACGGCGGTGTTCGGCGCGAGCGTGCAGCCGAGCGCACCGATGAAGAACACCACGGCGAGGGTGAGGATCGTACGACGCCGTCCACGCGCATCCGACAACCGCCCGCCGGTGATCGCGCCCAGCGCGGCGCCCAGCAGCAGCGAGCTGGTGACCATGCCCTCGGTGACCGCGGTCAGACCGAGGTCGTCGGTCATGTAAGGCAGGGCGCCGTTGATGACACCGGTGTCGTAGCCGAAGAGGAGCCCGCCGAAGGTGGCGATGACGGTGATGAGCCGCAGCCGTCGGGAGACGGCCGGAGGGGCGTGGTCGGTGACCGCGGTGGCAGGGGCCGTGGTCGTCTCGTCCCTGACGTCCATGGCTGCCTCCTAGCCGTTGATGACGGGGCTGATGACGGGGCGTCGGGTGCCGGCGAGGCCGCAGCCGGCCAGGTGTTCGCGGGTGTTGACGGCGATGGGGAGGGGCACGTCGGGCGCGCACGGGTACAGGTCCTGCTCGACGATCACGAACAACTCGGCTTCGAGGCGGGCGAGTTCGGTGATGACGTCGGCGGGCTTGGGCACACCGGCGGGCGGTGACACGCACACCCCGCGCTTGACGGCCTCGCCGAACGACAGCTTCTCGGCGGCGACTTGGGCGAGGATCTCGGGGTCCATCTGCTTGATGTGGACGTAGCCGACACGCTCGCCGAAGCGACGGATGAGGTCGAGGTTGTCGCCGCCGCCGTAGGCCACGTGTCCGGTGTCCAGGCAGAGGTTGGTGTACCGGGAGTCGGACTCGTTCAGCAGCCGCTCGATCTCCGGCTGCGTCTGGATGTGGCTGTCGGCGTGGGGGTGGATGACGAGGCGTACGTCGTACTCGTCGAGCAGCAATGTGCCCAGCCGGTCGGCGGCCTTGCCGAAGCCCGCCCACTGTTCGGCGGTGAGCTCGGGGGACTCGGTGAAGTCGCCGGTCTTCTCGTCGCGGTACATGGGCGGGATGAGGACGAGGTGGTGGGCGCCGGCGGCGGCGGTGAGGGTGGCGACCTGGCGGACGTGGGCGAGCATGTCGTCCCAGGCCTCGGGCCGGTGCAGGGCGCCGAAGGCGGTGCCGCCGGAGACCTGGAGACCGCGTGCGTCCAGCTCCGCCTTGAGGCGCTGCGGGTCGGTGGGGAGGTAGCCGTAGGGGCCCAGCTCCAGCCACCTGTAGCCGGCTTCGGCCAGCTCGTCGAGGAAGCGGGTGTACGACACCTGGTGCTCGTCCTCGGGGAACCAGACGCCCCAGGAGTCGGGGGCGGAGCCGAGGCAGAGGTTGCCGGCGGTGGTGCGGAGGGGGGTTGGCGCCGTTGCCATGACGTGTCCTTTGGGGAGTTGAGGGATCGTCAGTTGGAGGTGGGGAAGTTGAAGCCGGCGGTGACTTGCTGGGTGGGCTGGGGCCAGCGGGTGGTGACGACCTTGGGGCGGGTGTAGAAGCGGATGCCTTCGGGGCCGTGGATGGGGTGGTCGCCGATGAGGGAGTCCTTCCAGCCGCCGAAGGAGTAGTAGGACATGGGGACGGGGACGGGGACGTTGATGCCGATCATGCCGATGTGGATGTTGCGCTGGAATCGGCGGGCGGCTTCGCCGGAGGTGGTGAACAGGGCGGTGCCGTTGCCGTAGGGGTTGGCGTTGATCAGGGCGATCGCCTCGTCGAGGGTGTCGGCGCGGACGATGGCGAGGACCGGGCCGAACAGCTCTTGTTGGTAGGCGTCCATGGCGGTGGTGACGTGGTCGAGGAGGGAGGGGCCGGTGAAGAAGCCGTCGGCGTAGGTGGGGTCGTCGAGCTTGAGGCCGCGGCCGTCGACGACGACGGTGGCGCCCTGTGCCTGTGCGGTGCCGACGGCGTTTTCGACGCGTTCCTGGGCGGCCTTGGTGACCAGGGGGCCCATGTCGGTGCCGGGCTGGTTGCCGGGGCCGACCTTGATCTCGTTCGCTTTGCGTTCCAGGATCTGGACCAGGCGGTCGGCGGCGTCGCCGACGGCGACGGCGACGGAGACGGCCATGCAGCGTTCGCCGGCGGAGCCGTAGGCGCCGGCGGTGATGTGGTTGGCGGCGAACTCCAGGTCCGCGTCCGGGAGGACGACGGCGTGGTTCTTGGCGCCGCCGAGGGCCTGGACGCGTTTGCCGTGGGCGGTGGCCTGTTCGTGGACGTACTTGGCGATCGGTGTCGAGCCGACGAAGGAGACGGCCTGGATGCCGGGGTGGGTGAGGATGGCGTCGACGGCGTCCTTGCCGCCGTGCACGACGTTGAACACGCCGTCGGGCAGGCCGGCCTTCTGGTAGAGGGCGGCGACGAAGTTGGCTGCCGAGGGGTCGCGTTCGGATGGCTTGAGGATGAAGGTGTTGCCGGTGGCGATGGCGATGGGGTGCATCCACAGGGGGACCATGGCGGGGAAGTTGAAGGGGGTGATGCCGGCGACGACGCCGAGGGGCTGGCGGAAGTTGTGGACGTCGACGCCGCGGGAGACCTGGTCGGAGAAGGAGCCCTTGAGCACGTCGCCCAGCCCGCAGGCGTATTCGACGACTTCGCGGCCGCGGGTGATTTCGCCGCGGGCGTCGTCGATGGTCTTGCCGTGTTCGGCGGAGATGATCCGGCCGAGTTCTTCCTCGTGGTCGACGAGGAGTTGGCGGAAGGTGAACATGACCTGGGTGCGCTGGGTCAGTGAGGACTCGGACCAGGTTTCGAAGGCGGTGGTGGCGGCGTGCACGGCGGTGTCCACGTCGGTGGGGCCGCCGAGGACGACGCGGGCCTGTTCGGTGCCGGTGGCCGGATTGAAGACCGGCTGGGTGGCGGTGGCGGTGCCCTGGACGGGAGCGCCGTTGATCCAGTGCTGGATGGTGGTCACGGTGCGGGTTTCCTTTGCGGGTACGGGAGTTACAGGTAGTGCCGCTGGGCGCGCTTGTTCGCGGAGTACGTCTCGTGTGCGGTGCGGGTGCTCTCCAGGGCGGAGACTTCACTGACCGGGACGTCCCACCAGCCGTGGCCGGGCGGGTTGGGGCCGTAGAGGTCGGTCTCGACGTGCACGACCGTCGTCCGGGTCGCGGCCTTGGCCTTGTCCATCGCCGCCCGGAACTCCTCCACCGACGTGGCGTGCAGGACGTCCGCGCCGAGGGAGGAGGCGTTGGCGGCGAGGTCGACGGGGAGGATGTCGCCGTCGAGGAGGCCCGAATCGCCGTCGCGGTAGCGGTACTTGGTGCCGAAGCGCTGGCTGCCGAGTGACTCCGACAGCGAACCGATCGACGCGAAGCCGTGGTTCTGGACCAGCACGATGATGACCTTCAGTCCCTCGGAGACCATGGTGACGATCTCCTGGGCCATCATCAGATACGAGCCGTCGCCGACCAGCACGACGACCTCGCGGGTCGGGTCGGCCATCTTGGCACCGGCACCGGCGGCGACCTCATATCCCATGCAGGAATAGGCGTATTCGACGTGGTAAGCCTTCGGGTCTCTGGCGCGCCACAGCTGCTGCAGGTCGCCGGGCATGGAGCCGGCCGCGTTGATGACCACGTCACGGTCGTCGAGGACCTCGTTCAGGGCGCCGAGGATCTGCGTCTGGGCGGGCAGATCACCGGTGTTCCGCTCGGGAGCAAAGCACTCGTCCTCGATCTGCCGCGTCCGGGCGATCAGCTGGCGGATGTGAAGGCGGTAGGTCTCCTCGACCTCCCAGCCGTCCAGCGCTCCGGCGAGGGCCTGGATGCCGAGCCGGGCGTCGGCGACCACCGGCTCCGCCGAGTGTTTGACGGCGTCCAGGCGGGCCACGTTGAGGTTGACGAAGGTGACGTCCGGATTGCCGAAGACGGTGTGGCTGGCGGTGGTGAAATCCGAGTAGCGGGTGCCGATGCCGAGCACCACGTCCGCCTCGCGGGCGAGTTCGTTGGCGGCATACGAGCCGGTGGAGCCGATGCCGCCGACGGCGTAGGGGTGGTCCCAGGGGACGGCGCCCTTGCCGGCGTGGGTGTCGGCGACCGGGATCCCGATGGCTTCGGCGAACGCCCGCAGCACGGTCTCGGCGCCGGAGTAGACGGCCCCGCCGCCCGCCACGATCAGCGGCTTGCGGGCATTGCGCAGCAGACGGGCGGCCCGCTCGACGGCGGCCGCCTCCGGCACCGGGCGGCCCACGTGCCACACCCGCCGCCGGAAGAACGACACCGGCCAGTCGTACGCCTCGGCCTGCACGTCCTGCGGCAGCGCGAGGGTGACGGCACCTGTCTCGACCGGGTCGGTCAGCACCCGCATGGCCGCAAGGGCGGCCGGGATGAGCTGCTCGGGCCGCGAGATGCGGTCGAAGTACTTGGATACGGCGCGGAAGGCGTCGTTGACGGTGACGTCCCCGCCGCGGGTGTCCTCCAGCTGCTGCAGCACCGGGTCGGCGGCGCGGGTGGCGAACATGTCGGAGGGCAGCAGCAGGACCGGCAGCCGGTTGGTGGTGGCCAGGGCCGCGCCGGTGATCATGTTGGTGGAGCCGGGGCCGGTGGAGGCGGTGCAGGCGAAGGCGGCCAGCCGGTCGCGCATCTTCGCGAACGCCACCGACGCATGCACCATGCCCTGCTCGTTGCGGGCCAGGTAGTAGGGCAGGTCCGCCTCGTGCGTCACCGCGGCCTGCAGCAATGCCTGTCCGATGCCGGCGACGTTGCCGTGGCCGAAGATGCCCCACACGCCGGGGATGAGGCGTTGTTCCTGGCCGTCGCGTTCGCTGTACTGGTTGGCGAGGAAGCGCACCAGGGCCTGAGCGGTGGTCAGCCGGATCGTTTCCATTACTCGTTCTCCTCGGCGCCGAACGGCAGCCGGTCATCGATGTCTTGCGTGTCCCAGGTCGAACGCACCCAGCCGTGGGCGGGGTCGTCGCAGATCAGCCAGGCACGCTCTTGTCCGGGGCCGGCCATGACGTTGAGGTAGTACAGGTCGTAGCCGGGGGCGGCGATGGAGGGCCCGTGCCAGCCGTGCGGGATCAGCACCGCGTCCCCGGAACGCACCTCGGCCAGCACATCGATCGGCCGCTCGGGCGTCCCGTAGACCCGCTGATAGCCGAAACCCTGCTCGCCGCCGGAGACCTCGAAGTAGTAGATCTCCTCCAGCTCCGACTCGACGCCCGGGCGGGCCTGGTCGTGCTTGTGCGGCGGATACGACGACCAGTTCCCGCCGGGCGTGAGGACCTCGCACACCAGGAGCTGCTCGGCGTCGAAGGTGCCGGGCAGGCAGTAGTTGTTCACCTGCCGGGAACAGGCCCCGGCGCCCCGCAGCTCGACCGGCACGTCCTGGGCCCGCCCGTACCGAGCCGAGTGACCTCCCTGCTCGGTACGGGCGGAGGGCAGCGCGAATGTCCCTCCGTGCGCGCTGCTGATCAGGGCCTGCGACTCGCGTGGGAGGTAGGCGAAGTCGGTGACCGAGGCGAACACGCCTGTCCGGCCGGCGAGGTCGAAGCTTTGCCCGCCGACGGTGACGGTGCAACCGCCGGAAAGCGGCAGAACGAGGAACTCGCAGTCTTCGGTGGACAGGGCGTGTGCCTCGCCCGGCTTGAGGGTCAGGATCCTCAGGCCGGAGTATCCCCAGCCCGCCGACTCCGGCGTCACCGCCAGGTCGTAGGGGCCGTCGGCCGAACTGCCCTTGGGCAGGTGGTACTTGCTCGTCGACGTCACAGCAGGCTCACCGCCTTGTCGACCGCGCCGGCGACGTCGCCGCCCGCGGGGTAGAGCAGGGAGCGGCCCACGACCAGGCCCTGCGCGGTCGGCTGCCGCAGCGCCCTGCCCCACGAGGCGAAGGCGGCCTCGGGGTCGGTGACTTCGCCGCCCAGCAGCAGCGCCGGCAGCGTCGACGCCGCGAGGACGCGCTCCATGCCGTCCACCACCGGCAGCTTCAGCCAGGTGTAGGCGGTGCGCCGGCCGAGCCCGGAGGCGATGGTGATGGACTTGACGACGGCGTCGGTGGACAGGTCGTTGCGGATCTTCCCGTCCTGCCAGGTCGACAGGAACGGCTCGACCATCGCGATCAGCCGCCGGTCGTTGAGCTCGTCCACGGCGCGGGCGGTGTTCTCCAGCACGGACGGGGTGGCGGGATCACCCAGGGCGATGCGGGTGAGCATCTTCCCGCCGTCGAAGCCCATCGCCGCGATGGTTTCGGCGTCGTAGCCGGTGAACCGGTCGTCGATCTCGAACACCGACCCGGCGAGCCCGGCCCGGTTCATCGACCCGAACACACTCTTGCCGTCCAGGACGCCGAGCAGCAGGAGGTCTTCCAGGATGTCGGCGGTGCCCAGCACCCCGGTCACACCGGGGCGTTCCAGCGCGATGCACAGCCGGTCCAGCAGCTCGAACCGGTCGGCCATGGCATGGGGGTCGCCGCCCACGCCGTTCGCGCCCCGCGCCGGATGGTCCGCGGCGATGATCATCGCCTTGCCGTGCTCGCCCAGCAGGGAGGCGGCCTTGACCCGGCGGGCGGCAGCGGCGGCGATCGCGCCGGGGTCGCCCACCCGGGCGTTCACGATCCGGCTCACGTTCTCGGACAGCACGGCGTCACGCCTTTCGTTCGCAGGAGGCGGCGGCGAGGACCGCGGCGCGGAGCTTGGTGTCCACCTCGGCCTCGGTCGGCATCGCATCCGAGCAGGCCAGCCGCCCGGCCACGATCGCCCCGGCCGCATTGGCGAAGGAGACCGTGCGGGCGGTGTCCCAGCCGGACAGCAGCCCATGACACAGCGCGCCCCCGAACGCGTCCCCGGCACCCAGCCCGTTGACCACATCCACCGCAACCGGCGGGATCTCGGCCGTCGAACCGTCGCGGTCCATGGCCAGCACACCCCTCGGGCCCTGCTTCACCACCGCCAGCTCCACACCCGCGGCCAGCAGCGCCTTCGCAGCCGCATACGGCTCACGCTCCCCGGTCGCCACCTCGCACTCGTCGAGATTGCCGACCGCGACCGTCGTATGACGCAGTGCCTTCGCATAAAACTCGCGCGCCTGGGCGGGGTCGGCCCAGAACATCGGCCGCCAGTCCAGATCGAACACCGTCGGCCCGGCCTTCGCCCGGTGCGCCAGCGCGGCCAGCGTCGCCGACCGGCTCGGCTCCTCACTCAGCCCGGTCCCCGTCACCCACAAGACCGTCGCGTCCCGCACCGCGCCCAGATCCAGCTCATCCGGACGGATGTCCAGGTCGGGAGCCTTCGGCAGCCGGTAGAAGTACAGCGGGAAGTCGTCCGGCGGAAAGATCTCACAGAACGTCACCGGCGTCGGCGCGATCTCCGACGTACCGACGAACCGGTCGTCGACGCCGTAGCCACGCAACGCTGTGCGCACGAACTCCCCGAACGGATCCCGCCCGGTCTTGGTGACCACGGCGGCGGAGTGCCCGTACCGCGCCGCAGCCACCGCCACATTCGTCGGACTCCCGCCCAGGTACTTGCCGAACGACGTGACCTCCGCCAGCCCCACCCCCGTCTGGAGCGGATACACATCCACCCCCACACGGCCGATGGTCAGCACTTCGAACGGCATAACGCTGGTTCCCTTCGCTCCGGAGACTCCGGGGAGCTGTCTTGGATTCGGACTGTCTCGGAAGACCTTCTGTCGCGCTCTACTAGCGCGCTCTAGTCCGAGTACGATGACTCCAGTCCAAATGTCATGTCAATAGCCTGTTGCCGGAAGATTTCGAGATCACCGCTAGGGTGGGCGGCATCGGAGGGTGGGTTCACGGTGGATGCATCGGGCAAGCAGCGGCCCACGATGGCGGACGTCGCCGAGAAGGCGGGCGTCTCGCGGGCGCTTGTCTCGATCGTGTTCCGCAATCAGCCGGGCGCGAGCGAGGGGACCCGGCAGCGGGTGCTGCGGGTCGCCGACGAGATCGGCTACAAACCCGACAGCGCGGCCCGGCTGCTGGCGCGCGGCCGCAGCCGCACGCTCGGCGTGATGTTCACCGTGCAGCAGACCTTCCACACCAACCTCATCGAGGGCATCTACCCTGAGGCCGAGCGCCTCGGCTACGAGGTCCTGCTCTCCGGCGCCACCTCGGGCCGCAGCGAGGAGAAGGCCGTGGAGGCGCTGCTCAGCCACCGCTGCGAAGCGGTGATCCTGCTCGGCTCCTTCGCCGAGCCCTCCTTCCTCGAGGAGCTGGGACGCCGTACGGCCGCCGTCTCCGTCAGCCGACGTGTCGCGCACGCGCACGTGGACTTCGTGCACTCCGCCGAGGGCAAGGGCGTACGACAGGCGATGGACCACCTCGTCGAGTTGGGGCACCGCAGGATCGTGCACATCGACGGCGGCCGTGGCCCGGGCTCGGCCGAGCGGCGGCGCGCCTACCGGGCCGCGATGCGCCGGCACGGGCTGGAGGCCGAGGAGCGGGTCCTCCCGGGTGAGCACACGGAGCAGTCCGGCATCGAGACCGGTCGTCTTCTGCTGGCGGAGCGCGAGGAGGGGCGGCCGCTGCCGACGGCGGTCCTGGCCGGAAACGACCGTAGTGCGATGGGCCTGTTGATGTCCCTGACCCGGGCGGGCGTAGAGGTCCCGCGCGATCTGTCCGTGGTCGGTTACGACGACAGCCATCTCTCCCACCTCATGCCGATCGGTCTGACCACCGTGCGCCAGGACGCGGGACTCATGGCCGAGCACGCGGTGCGGTTCGCGGTGGAACGCCTGGAGGACCCCCAGCGCGAGCCGCGGGAGGCCGTGGTGGAGCCGAAGCTGGTGGTACGGGGGACCAGCGCACCGCCGCCGACGGGCTGAGCGGGCGTCAGGCGGTCCCGGAAACGCGCTGTTCCGCCGCGGTACCCTCCCCTCGAAAGACGATGCCGCACTGCCGCCGGATCTCGTCCATCACCCGCAGTGTGGTCACGGAGTCGTCCAGTGGACGGAGCGGCGACTGGAGTCGGCCTTCGGTGATGCATCGCGCCACCTCCGCCGCCTCGAAGTGCAGGGCCTCGTGGGCGACGTGCGGTTCGGTGTACGTCAGTCGGGTGCCGTTTCCCGCCAGGGTGAGGACGATGTCGCCGGGCTGGTAGAAGGGGCCCGGCAGGCTCAGTGTGGCGTGGGTGCCGGCGATCGTCGCCGCGGTGGGCGTGTCGCTGAGGAGCGTGGTGTGGACGATGGCCTGGTTGCCGTCGGCGTCCCGGAGGAGGGCGGAGGTCTGGCCGTTGACGCCCGCCGGATGCGGCTGGGCGGAGGCCAATACGTCCACCGGTGCGCCCAGGACCGAGACGGCGAAGGCGACGGGATAGGTGCCCAGGTCGAGGAGCGGGCCGCCCGCCAGGTCGGGGCGGAGGATGCGGTGCCCGGCGGTGAAGTGCTCGCCGTGGTCGGCGAGGACCGTGCGGACGTCGCCGAGGACGCCGGAGTCGAGGATCTGGCGGACGACGTCGAACCTGGGGAGGAAGAAGGTCCACAGGGCCTCCGCGCAGAACAGGCAGCGTTCCGCCGCCAGTTGGGCGATCTCCGCGGCCTGGTCGGCGTTGAGGGCGAGCGGCTTCTCCACCAGCGTGTGCTTGCCGCCTTCGAGGGCGATCCGGGCGCAGGCCAGATGGGCGGTGTGCTCGGTGGCGACGTAGACGACGTCCACGTCCGCCGCCGCGGCCAACTCCTCGTAGGAGCCATAGGAGGTGGGGATGCCGTGGCGGTCCGCGAAGTCCTTGGCGCGGGGCGCGTCGCGGGAGGCGACGGCCGTGAAGCGCTGGCGGGTGTGGCGCTGCACGGAGCGTACGAAGCGTTCGGCGATCCAGCCGGTGCCCAGCACGCCCCAGCGCAGTGCGGGGGCGTCCCTCGGGTTCGGGGTGCGCGGGGCGGGCAGGGCGGTGGGGAAGGCGGGCATGCTCAGACCTCCGGGACCTGGACGGCGACGGTCCGGCCCCCGTTCTTCATGGACGCGATGACGGCCTCGGCCACCGCGTTCGCCACCAGGCCGTCGTGCGCCGTGGCCAGGGTCGGCGGGCTCCCGGTGGCCACGGCGTCGGTCCAGGCCTGGAGTTCCAGGCGATAGGCGTCGGCGAACCGGGGGCGCCAGTCGACCGGATAGCCGAGGGAGCGGGTACGGGCCGAGTCGGTGACCAGGCGGGCGGGGTTGGTGAGCGCCAACGTGCCCTGCTCGCCGACGACTTCGCAGCGGACGTCGTAGCCGTACCCGGCGTTGAGGAACACCTCGACGGTGGTCAGCACACCGTCGGCGGTGCGCAGCAGCATCAGGTGCGGGTCCCGCAGCCCGGTCGCCGTCGACGTGGAGCGTGGGGCATGCCAACTGACCTCGGTGACCGGGGAGTTGAGCAGCCACGGCACGGTGTCGAACTCATGGATCGCCGACCCGGTGATGCTGAACTCGTCGGTCGCCCCGGGCGCGGAGGACACCCCTCGGCTGACACAGTGCAGCAGCAGCGGCGCCCCGCAGACCCCGGCGGCCAGAGCCTCCCGCAGCTCCACGTAGGCCGGGTCGAAGCGGCGCATGAAACCCAGCGAGATCAGCCGCCGGCCCGCTTCCCGCTCCTCCCGTACGACACGGACGCATGCGTCGAGAGTCGGGGCGAGAGGTTTCTCGCACAGCACCGGCTTTCCGGCCTCCACGGCCGCGATGGACAGGTCGGCATGCGTGGCGTCGTGCGAGGCGACGACCACGGCGTCCACCTCCGGGTCGGCGATCACGGCGTACGGGTCGCCGCCGGCCCGTACGCCCGGGAGGGCACCGGCCACGCCGGCCGCCCGTCCCTCGTCGACGTCGGCGACCATGGTGACCAGGGCGCCGGAGACATGGTGGTGCAGGGTCTTCACATGATCGGCGCCCATGTTGCCGGCGCCGATCACGCCGATGCGTACGGTGCTCATGCCTCGCCCGTGGCCGCGACGGGTGCGGTGAGGTCTTCCGCCTCGGGGAGCTCGTCCACGTCGACGCCGCGGACCTGGGACAACTCGTGCTTGAGCGCGGCGAGTTCGGCGCCGCCGGCCATGTGGTTGGTGAGCTCTTCGAGGCTGACCTC
>NZ_JBSFHA010000049.1:0-82172 GCF_053596855.1 Streptomyces sp. NPDC001617 | reverse complement strand
GCGCCCTGCTCACCGCGATCCCGACCCTGATCGTGTACTTCGTGCTGCAGCGGCAGTTCGTCAGCGGGCTGACGCTGGGCGCCAACAAGGGCTGAAACAGCCGCTCTTGCCACTCCTCCCCTACACATCTCCCGGAGCACCCACCTGTGAGCACCGCACGCCGTCTTCGCGTTCCCGGCATCGCCTACGGCGGTGACTACAACCCCGAGCAGTGGCCCGAGGACGTCTGGGCAGAGGACATGCGCCTGATGCGTGAAGCGGGCGTGACCATGGTCAGCGTCGGCATCTTCTCCTGGGCGCTGCTGGAGCCTTCCGAGGGCGTCTACGACTTCTCCCGCATGGACCGGATCCTCGACCTGCTCCACGAGAACGGCATCGCCGCCGACCTGGCCACCCCCACCGCGGCCCCGCCCGCCTGGTTCTTCAAGGCGTACCCGGAGGCGCTGCCGGTCGACCGGGACGGGCACCGGCTGTCGTACGGCAGCCGCCAGACGTTCTGCCCGTCCAGCCCCGCCTACCGCCGTGCGTCCCTGCGCATCGCCCGGGCCCTCGCCGAGCGCTACGCCGCCCATCCGGCCGTCGCCATGTGGCACGTCCACAACGAGTACGGCTGCCACAACGACGCCTGCTACTGCGACACCAGCGCCGCCGCCTTCCGCACCTGGCTGCGCGCCCACTACGGCGACGACCTGGACGCCCTCAACCACGCCTGGGGCACCACCTTCTGGAGCCAGTGGTACTACGACTGGGACCAGATCCTGCCGCCCCGCGCCACCGCGGCTCCCCCGAACCCCACCCACCAACTCGACTGGCGCCGATTCTGCTCCGACGAACTGCTCTCCCTGTGCACGGCCGAACGCGAGGTGCTGCGCCGGGCCACGCCGGACACCCCCGCGACCACCAACTTCCTGGTCCTGCGCACCATCGACGCCCTCGACTACTGGCGCTGGGCACCGGAGTTGGACATCCTCTCCAACGACCACTACCTGATGTCCGACGACCCGGAAGCCGAGATCGACATCGCCCTCCACGGCGACCTGATGCGGTCGCTCGCGGGCGGGCCGTGGTTCCTCATGGAGCACTCGACCGGCGCCGTCAACTGGCAGCCCGTCAACCGCGCCAAGCGGCCCGGTGAGATGCGCCGCAACGCGCTCGCACACGTGGCCCGCGGCGCCGACGGCATCGCGTTCTTCCAGTGGCGTGCGGCCAAGGCGGGCGCCGAGCAGTGGCACTCGGCGATGCTCCCGCACGCAGGCACGGACAGCCAGATCTGGCGGGACGTCGTCCAACTGGGCGCGGATCTGCGGGCGTTGGCGGAGGTGCGGGACTCCACCGTCGCGGCACAGGTGGCGATCGTATGGGACTGGGATGCCCGGTGGGCACTGGAACTGCCCTCCCAGCCGAGTGGCGAACTGCGCTACCAGGACCTGGTTCGGGACTGGTACACCCCCCTGTGGCGGGCGGGGGTCTCCGTCGACTTCGTCCGCCCCGACGACCCTGAGCTCGACCGCTATCAACTCGTCCTGGCGCCGTCGCTGTACCTGGTGACGGACGCGGCCGCGACGAACCTCGCCCAGTACGCCGAACGCGGGGGCACCCTGGCCGTCGGCTTCCACAGCGGCATGGTCGACCAGAACTGTCATGTGTACCTGGGCGGTTACCCCGGCGCGTTCCGCGACGTCCTCGGTGTCATCACCGACGAACTCTTCCCCCTGCTGCCGGGCGAGACGACCAGCCTGACCGGCGACGTGCCCGCGGCCGCCACCGCCGACCTGTGGTCGGAGCGGATACGGCTCACCGGCGCGCAGGCCGTCGCCGCCTACGCCGACGGGCCGTTGGCGGGACACCCCGCCGTCACGCGCCACCGGCACGGCGATGGCACCGCCTGGTATCTGGGCACCCACCCCGACCAGGACACCCTCGCCGCCCTCCTCCACCGCATACACCAGGAGGCCGGCATCACACCGGAGCACCAGGCACCCGCGGGCATCGAGGTCGTCCGACGCCGCGGCGCCGAAGCCGACTACCTCTTCCTCATCGACCACACCGGCAAGGGCGCCGACGTACCCGCCGAAGGCACCGAACTCCTCACCGCCACACCGATCACGGGCAGTGTCACCGTCCCACCCGGAGGCGTCGCCGTAGTCCGTGAACCCCGCTGATCAGTGCAGCCTTGCGCTCAAGTAGGTGGGCACGAGGACACCCACCGCACGGTCGAGGAAACACATCCCGGCGGTCACGTCGCTGTTGACGGGCGCGACCGCGACGCGCACGAGCGTCCGGCTCTGATCGCTCACCCTCCACTCGCTTTCGATCTCCCCAACGATGAGCAGAGCCGGGTTATCGACGCCCAGGCCCGCTGGGACGGCCATGGCCGCAACTGGTCAAGGGACAATCGGGGTTGGTGGTTGGTCTACGTTGTCGGCGGGCCGGATGGCCTGTCGCATGAAGCGCAAGATCCCTTGATCCGGGTATGGCCTGTGGTTGGTTGCCCACGATGGTTCGCCCTACCTGGCTGCCCGGACCAACGACGACTCGACCACCGATGAGGAGTTGCGCGCCCCGATGGGGTGATCATCGCGCAGGACCGCGCCGACGATGTTGTCCGAATGAGCCGTGCGCATCCAACGGCCGGAGACTCATGTGGCCGAGAACTGGGCAGGAACCGACATCGGCAAGGCGCTCCACCACTGTGCGGTCATGGACGCCGGACGGCGCGAAGCTGCTCTCGCGCCGGGTCCTGAACGGCGAGCCCGAACTGCTGGAGCTCATCGGCGGCGCCCTGACGAAGGCGCCCCCGTCCACACCCCCGATAGCGACTTGTCTAAAGCAAACAACCCTCTATAAGATTGAGTAAGTCAAGCAATCCCTAGCTCGGTGCAGCCTGCCCGAGGCCCTGCCATGTCCAGTCCACGGAGACGCCCCGCCGACCTGCGCGGCATGCCGCGCAGGAAAACCACGGCGCGGTGCTCTGCCGGGCACAGGAACCCGCACCGACTGGATGACCAAGTCCCGCACTCCATCCGGGCTTTGGGGTGGCGCAGGAGCCGGGACGCATCAGCGATGGGCATTGTTTGCGGCACGAACACGTCCCCTTGCAGCGAGGGGCATGTTCCACAGTCGGGGCGTCTGCCTCATTTCCCCCTGGAAAGGCTACCGATGCGCAACCTACTCCGCACAGGGCTGATAACAGTCGTAGCCCTCAGCTCGTCGCTCGTCGCGGGGTCCGCCCAAGCCACTCCCCCCGGCCCGGGAGTCAAGGCCACAGTGATCTCGCAGACCACGATCGGCGACACGGACTACATCCTCCGGGAGATCACCATCCCGCCGGGGCAGAGCACGGGGTGGCACTACCACGACGGAACCCTGTACGGCTTCGTCAAGCAGGGCACCCTCAGCCACTTCGAATCAACCTGCGCATCCGACGGCGTCTACAAGGCAGGCAGCACCATCACGGAGATGAGTGGTTCCGACCACGTTCACATCGGCCGCAACCTCGGGACCACTCCACTGGTCCTGGACGTCCTCTATGTGTTGCCGCACGGCGCGCCGTTTTCCGAGGACGCCCCCAATCCAGGCTGCGACTTCCAGTAGTTCCGTCAGGTCAGTCCTGACCTGAACCATTTTTCGGAGCGAGAAGGCCGACACCGAGCAGCACCGGTGTCGGCCTTTTCCGGAGGATTGTCACGGGACTCGAGCTGAGCGAAGGGTTCCTCGGTCACGGTCGAAGCCGTCGGACGGTGCCGGCAGTCACCCGGAGCGCTGCTGCGGGTTGGTCCGCCCGCCCAGGTGGTGAAAGCCTCAGCCGGTGACGTCCCGTCCGGTAATCCGTGGCGGCGCCAGCCCTCGGATCGCGTACGCGGCGGTGAGTTCGCCGAGTGTCCACGGGTCCCGCCAGACGTCCGCGCACCCGTCCGTGATGTCATGCCCCTGGCGCAGTCCGTCCGGGCATGATCCCCGGCGCGGGCGCGCCGTCTCGGCGCAAACGGGCCCTGACGCTCCGGCGGGGCGCGCGAGGGACGGAGTCAGCACAACAGGCGGTCGGCGGTGAGTACGCGGGGCGTTTCGGCCAGCAGGGTGCGCAGCCGGTGCGCGGGCAGCGAGGCGCCCGGATCCTTGGGGGGCACGGCCCGCACCGGCCCGCCGGAGCGGATCTCCTCGCCCAGCTCGGCCAGGAAGGTCCTCGCCGCGTCGGGGTCGGCGAAGTAGGCCGTCGTGTAAGCGGCGGTCTCCGGCTCGAAGCGCCAGCTCTCGGCCAACGGCCCGACGTCGACGGTGTCGAAGCCCAGCCGGTCGATCAGGTCGGCGGCGCTCGCCTTCGCCTCGGGGTCGTCGCCGGCGATCGGCAGAGCGGTGCGATCGGCGGCTCCCGCAGGACGGGCGAGCGCCGGGATGTGCTGATCGCCGATGTTGTTGAACGCCTTGACGAGCTTCGCGACGACCAAGTGCTCCTGGACGAGTTCGCTCGTGGTGGTCCTGCCCGAGTCGAGCGCTTCAAAGATCCCGTCGCGGAACGGGTAGTAGTTGATCGTGTCGAGCACGACCTTGCCCGCCAGCGCGTCCACCGGTAGCAGTCGGTAGGCGCCGAGCGGGATGCTCACCACCACCCAGTCCCCCGCCCGCGCCGCCTCCTCGGGCGTCGCGGCCCGGGCGCGCTCACCGAGTTCCGCGACCTTCTCGGCCAGGCTCTGGGGGCCACGGGAATTGGACAGAACGACGTCGAGACCCGCCGCGATCGCGAGCCGGGCGATCCGCGTGCCGATGTTGCCGCTGCCGATGAAGCCAAGGGTGGGCATGAATGGGTTCTCCTCATCTGGTGAAATCTGTGGCCCTCGGGGTGAAGCGCGACTGGCGCGCTCTCGGAGCGACCGCCTTCCCCCGCGCCCGTCTCGGCCCCATCGCCGGGGGCGCAGACCTGGTCAGGAACCCGCTCCCGCCTTCGTCGCGTCCCGACCCCAGCTGGCCAGCAATCGCAACGCCTCCGCCGAAGGTGACCCCGGTTCCGCGTGGAAGACGATCAGCATCTGGTCGCTGTCGTCCGGGAGTCTCAACGACTCGAAGTTCAGGGTCAGTTCACCCATCAGCGGATGCCGGAACCGCTTCACCCCGTGGTGCTTCTCCTTGACGTCGTGGGTCGCCCACAGCCGCCGGAACTCCTCGCTCTTCACCGACAGCTCACCCACCAGCGCGGACAGCCTCGCGTCCTCCGGATAGCAGCCGGCGTCCATGCGCAGATGGCAGACGATGTCGATCGCCCGCTGCTCCCAGTCCATGATCAGGTCGTGGTATTCGGGCCGTAGAAACGTCAGCCGCGCCCAGTTCCGCTCCTGCGGCGGCAGTTCGGCCCAGTCCCCGAAAACCGCCGCGGTCATCGCGTTCCACGCCAGGATGTCCGTACGCCGCCCGACGATGTACGCCGGTACGTCGTCCAGCGTGTCGAGGAACTGCCGCAGCGCCCCGCGTACGACCTGGGTCCGCACAGGCTGCTTCTTCTTGTGCCGCTTCGGTTTGGCGAGGTGAGTGAGGTGGGCGTGCTCCGCGTCCGTCAGCCGCAGGGCGCGGGAGATGGCGTCGAGGATCTCCGCGGAGACATTCAGCCCGTTGCCCTGTTCGAGCCTCGTGTAGTAGTTGACGGACACCCCTGCCAGCTGGGCCAGCTCCTCGCGGCGCAGCCCCGGCACCCTGCGGTGCCGTCCGAAGTCCGGCAGCCCCACGTCCTCCGGCTTGAGCCGAGCCCGCCGGGTGCGCAGGAAGTCGCTGAGCTCGGCACGCCGGTCCAGGGCCCCGCCGGTGTTGCCGGAGGCATCCGGCGGAGACACCGATTCGGAATGTTCGTCCATGCGGTCCATTATTCCCGGCCGCACAAGATGCCAGCCTGCCCCTGCCAGTGGCAGGCCCGGCAGGGGTACGCAGAAGCGTGGCCTGGGTGACAGCGCAAAGGCTCGGCAGACTGATCGACGCACCCGGTCTGAAGGCGGCCGGGCGCGAATCCCCCCAGAGGAGAACTCCCGGCATGACCACCACTGTCGCCGCATACGCCGCCCCCTCCGCCAAGGCTCCGCTGGAGCGCACCACCATCGAGCGCCGTGAGGTCGGCGAGTTCGACGTCCTGGTCGACATCAAGTTCACCGGTATCTGCCACTCCGACATCCACCAAACCCGCGATGGCTGGAGCGAGGGCATCTTCCCGATGGTCCCCGGCCACGAGATCACCGGTGTCGTCGAGGCGGTCGGCTCCGGTGTCACCAAGTTCGCGGTCGGCGACCGCGTGGGCGTCGGCTGTCTGATCGACTCGTGCCGCGAGTGCGAGAACTGCGAGGCCGGCCTGGAGCAGTACTGCCACCAGGGTCCCATCGGCACCTACAACGCCCTCGACAAGAACGGTGAGCCGGCCTACGGCGGCTACTCCGAGAAGATCGTCGTCGACGAGAACTACACGTTCCGTATTCCCGACGGCCTCGCCCTCGACGTGGCCGCGCCGCTCCTCTGCGCCGGCATCACCACGTACTCCCCGCTCCGGCACTGGAACGCCGGCCCCGGCAAGAAGGTCGCCATCGTCGGCATGGGCGGCCTCGGCCACATGGGCGTCAAGATCGCGCACGCGCTCGGCGCCGAGGTGACCGTACTGTCGCAGTCGCTGCGCAAGAAGGAGGACGGCCTGAAGCTGGGCGCCTCGCACTACTACGCGACCAGCGACGAGGCCACCTTCACGGAGCTGCGCGGCACCTTCGACATCATCCTGTCCACGGTCTCCGCCCCCCTGAACCTGGACGCCTATCTCTCCCTCCTCAAGACGGACGGCGCGTTCCTGAACGTGGGCGGCCCCGAGGAGCCCGTCGCGCTGAACCTGTTCTCGGTGATGGCCGGCCGCAAGACCCTCGCCGGCTCCGGCATCGGCGGAATTCCGGAGACTCAGGAGATGCTGGACTTCTGCGCCGAGCACGGCCTGGGCTCGGAGATCGAGCTGATCAGCGCCTCGGAGATCAACGACGCGTACGAGCGGGTCCTGGCGAGCGACGTCCGCTACCGCTTCGTGATCGACACGGCGACGATCTGACCCTGTAGCGAACGGTGAGGGCCCCGGCGGGTGGTGAACGCCGGGGCCCTCACCACTGTCAGGAACAGTCGGGGACAGCGGTAACGGCCAGGAGTGGAGGGAGTCCCGACGCGCCACCAGATCGGCCCCACCAGCAACACCCTCAAAGCCGAGCCAGTGAGCGGCAGTTGAAGCGCACGAGTGGGCCGGCGCGCCGACTGGGGCGCGCTCGGCGCAACGAACCCGATCGGTCCGGCGGCGCCGGTCGCCGATGCCGAGGACGGTCGGTGTTGTCCGTGACATCGAACCGGGCGGTGTGCGCCTCCCCGAGATCACCGGCAACACCCACGCACTCTCCGGTGAGCAGGAAGGTCGTGTTCCTGCACGAGAGCGTCCGTTTACGACACGCGCAAGCCGTAGCTGTTCGGGTTCTCCGGCTCGACGCGACAGATCCTGTGCATCACCCTGAACGGGATCGTGTCCGGCCCCGACGTCTCCGCGGGCACGCCCTCTGGGCGGGAGTTCCGGTGGGGCCCTGAAGCCGTCGCCGGTGACACGGTCCGACTCGCGACGGCCATCCGCGGGTCCGCCGGTGCCGACGTGCCCACACCACCGCTCAGGAGCGGCCGCCCCGTTGCGGGTGATCTGCATCTAAATCCGATATCAACGGCATGTCACGATTTACTTCGCGTATATGTGCGCCTCCTGGTGTCATCCGGCACCTGAACGACAGCCTGTCGCCGCACGCACCCAAGCGGGCGTCGGCTGTCACAGATACGGCCGTTTGATCAGCCGGGACAAAACGATGACGCTCTCCGTGCGCTCGACCGGCTCGGTCGCGCGGACCCGCTGGATGGCCTGTTCCAGGTGCGTGATGTTCTCGGCGAGAAGGTGGAGCACAGCGTCCGCGGCACCCGAAACGGTACATGCCTCGACGACCTCTGGGACGTCCTCCAGGGCCCGGCGCAGCTCCGCGGGAGTGGGGTTGCCTCGGCAGTAGACCTCGACGAACGCTTCGGTCCGCCATGCGAGCACCTGCGGATCGAGAACGGCCGTGAAACCGCGGATCGCGCCGGTGGCGACGAGTCGGTCCAGCCGTCGTTTGGCTGTCGACGCCGACAGGTTGGCGGCTTTGCCGATCTCGGCGTACGTGGCCCGCGCGTTCTGCTGCACGCAGCGGATGACCGCTTCATCGATGGGGTCCACGCACGCCTCCGGAGCGCTCAGCAAACGATCAAGAGCGCAATGATCCACCAGAACACCCCTGATATTGCAAGTAATCGCTAACAGATAGGAGGAAATGGAGATTGTTTGCGCCCGAAGGCGGCCATAGTGTCCGGATCGACCTGACGTCGATCTGCCAGGAGCAGTACTGCCATGACCGCATCCCTGAGCGATGCCGAAGCCGCCGCGCTGGCTGCGGTGGACGAAGCCGCCGTCGCCCGGACGCTGCTGGAACTGCTGGCTGTGCCGAGCGTGACGGGCAGCGCTGCCGAATCCGAGTTGCAGCACCTCTTGGCCCGGCATCTCCAGCGGCTGGGCCTCGACGTCGACCTGTGGTCCATGAATCTGCCCGAACTGCGCGCGGACCCCGCCTACCCGGGCGCCGAGGCCCCGCGAGACGAGGCGTGGGGACTGGTGGGAAGCACACGCGACGACAGCGACGGACCGACCCTCGTCCTGCAGGGCCATGTCGACGTCGTGCCTCCCGGCGATCGGGCGCGCTGGGCCGGCGACCCGTTCGTACCCCGGGTCACGGGCGACATCGTCCACGGCCGCGGCGCCTGTGACATGAAGGCCGGGCTGGCGGCCGCGCTCGCGGCCCTGACCGCCATCCGCACCGCCGGGGTGAGACTGCGCGGCCGTCTCGCCGCCCACTTCGTGGTCAGTGAGGAGGACGGCGGACTCGGCGCGTTCGGCACGCTCCGGCGCGGCCACACCGCCGACGCCTGCATCATCGCCGAGCCGACCAGCGGCACGCTGATGACAGCGAACGCAGGAGCCCTGACCTTCCGCATCGAAGTCCCCGGCCAGGCAACCCACGGCAGCACCCGCTACGCAGGGGTCAGCGCCCTCGACGCCTACCTCCCCCTCCACCGCGCACTGGACCGTCTGGAAACCGCCCGCAACTCCGATCCCCACCCACTGATGGCCGCCTACCCCATCCCCTACCCGCTGTCAGTCGGCACGGTCCACGCCGGCGACTGGGCCAGCAGCGTCCCCGACCTCCTCGTGGCCGAGGGACGAGTGGGCGTCCGGCTGGACGAGGACCCGGCCGACGCCCGCACGGAACTGGAGAACTGCATCGCCCAAGCCTGCGCCGCCGATCCCTGGCTGCGTGCTCACCCGGCCACGGTGACCTGGCCCGGCGGTCAGTTCGCCAGCGGACGGATGCCGGACGGCCACCCCCTGGCGACGCTGGTCGGTCACGCCCACGCCGACATCACCGGCAGCAGGCCACCGCGTGAGCAGGGCGCGCCATATGGGAGCGACCTGCGTCTGTACAGCGCTCAGGGCATCCCCACGCTCCAGTACGGGCCTGGCGAAGTGCGGTGGGCACACGGGCCGCAGGAACAGGTGCGTCTCGCCGAGGTCATCACCGTCACCCGCACGCTGGTCCTGGCCGCGCTGCGGACGGTGGGCACAGAGTAACCCCACAGTCTCTGGCACCCCGCACTCAACGCTGTCCGTGTCAGCGGCGGCCCACCTACGCGCCGCTGCCCGCGCTCAGTGCGCCTCACTGAGCAGCGGACCGGGCTCCCACCCGCGCACCCCCGCTTGGGGAAGGACTACGTGGAACCCCGCGTGAGGCTGCACAGAATTGGCCCATACCAAATCTCTGGCATGTACATACAGAGCGGCGAACCGACCGTCAAGCCCGAGGAAGGCTCCACACCTGAGACCTGCGCCGTGCGTGGCTCAGCGCGGCGGGTGCTCCGTCTGCGGAGCCGCCAGCGCGGAGGCGAGTTCCTCGGTGGCGTGGACGAGTTCGGCGTCCCCCTCGTTCAGCAGGCGTTCGATGGCGATGCTGTGGGCGTGGACGGCCTGACGGGCCGCGGTTTCCCACGCGATGTGGTCGCCGTGGCGGCGGCGCAGTTTGGGATAGGCGGCAGCCGTGTTCTCCCACTGGCGGGTGACGGCGATGTTCCGCAGCAGGCGCAGGATCTGGGCCCGGCAGGTGACCTGGGGGCGCTGGGCGAGGTCCCACAGGAAGGGGACGGTGACGGCCGTCGCCTCGTCGACGACGAAGCCGTGCCGGCAGATCCGGTTGCGCAGTCCGTACAGCGCGGTGCGCGCGGCGGCGTCGTCGCCCGAGGCGAGGGCGGCGAGCAGGAAGGGGATGGCAGCGGCGGAGCCGGTGGTGTCCTGGATCTCGCGCCACGGCACCCGGGTGACGTCGCCGAGCGAGGTGGGCGGCTGGTCGTGCCTCACCGATGTGTTCATCGCCTCAGGCCGTCGCCGCGCCTTCGCGCCAGGTGCCCCGCCCGGTGGGCAGCATGGCCCAGACGGTCTTGCCCGTGAGGGCGTGGCGGGTCCAGCCCCAGTGTTCGGCGAGAGCGTCGACGATCCGTAGGCCGCGACCGTGCTCGTCGAGCGGGAGGGTGGTCTGCGGGCAGGTCGGCAGGGTGCTGCCGGAGTCGGTGACGGCGCACAGCAGATGGGGGCCCCGCAGGGTCAGCTTCAGCAGGACCTCGGCATCGGCCTCACCGGCCGCGTCGTGCGGTCGGGCGTGCAGCAGGGCGTTGGAGACCAGTTCGGTCACGATGCTCAGCGCGTCGTCGCGCTGGTGATCCAACTGCCAGCGGCTGAGGGTGCGTTCGGTGAACTCACGCGCCTGGGCGCACCCCTGGCGGGTGCCGGACAGACGCAGCGTGGCGGCGAAGTCGGACAGGGTTGCCGGGTGCGCGGGTAACGACACAGCGACTCCCTGAGAGGACGTCAGGACGGGACATCAGCACGGAGGTTGATGCCTTGGCTATTATCCATGCCGAGAGCAGTTCCGTGCAATTTCACGGGAAATTGCGTGCACCGAGGGATGGTCGTACGCGGGCAAGGAGTATGACGTGCCGTCAGTCCACAACGGGATACGGGCGAGTTCACTGGGCGTGGACTGGCTCAAGAGCCGCCACAGCAACGCCGAGGGCAACTGCGTCGAGGTCGCCGCCCTGCCCGGCGGAGAGATCGCGCTGCGCAACTCCCGTGATCCGCACGGGCCCGCGCTCGTCTACACACCGGCCGAGCTGGCCGCTTTCCTGGCCGGCGCGAAGGACGGGGAGTTCGATCACCTCGTGTGACCCGGCAGTCGGCACACGGGTTCCGCCGACGGACGCGACAATGGGCCGTGCGATGCGATAATGCACCCTGTCGTCATCTGCCCACCGGGAGTCAGGATGTCCTCCGAGTCACCGCGCGTCTCCCGCCTCGAACCGTATCTGAATCGCACCGAGCCCGCCCCGACGTTGCTGAAGATGCTGGTCGGGGTCCAGCTCACGGGAATCCGCGAGGACGCGGGGCTCGCGCAGGAACAGGCCGCCCGCGCCGTGGGGTTCAGCCCGGCCAAGCTGTCCCGCATCGAGGCGGGCAAGGGCCGGCGCCCGCCGACCGAGGCCGACGTGCGGGCCCTGCTCGACCTGTACAAGGCGGACGAGTACGAGACATCGGTGCTGCTGCAGTTGCTGCGGCGCGCCGGGGAGCCGGGCTGGTGGCAGCGGTTCGACAAGCGGCTGATGCCCGAATGGTTCGACCGGCTCGTGGGGCTGCAGGAGGCGGCCCTGGCGATCCGTACGTTCGAGATCCAGTACGTTCCCGGTCTGCTGCAGACTCCGGCCTACACCCGTGCGGTGGTGGAGCGCGGACTGCCGTGCGCGCCGGCCCGCGAGGTGGAACGGCGTGTCGAACTCCGCATGCGCCGAAGGGAGTTGCTGCAGCGCACCGACGCGCCCCAGCTGTGGGCGATCGTCGACGAGTCGGTGCTGCTGCGCGTCCTGGGCAGCGGTGAGGTGATGCGGGAGCAGCTGGAGCACCTGATCGCGATGGCGCGACAGCCGCATGTGACCGTCCAGATCGTCCCCCTGGACGTGACGAACGCGTCCGCGCCGGCCATACCGGTGACCTATCTGCGCTTCGGCGGGCTCGATCTGCCCGACATCGTCTACCTCGAGCACATCAGGAGCGCCACGTTCCTGGAGGACCGGGACGAGACGGAGGAGTACCGGGTGGCCCTGGACCGGCTCGCCGACGAGGCCCTCGATCCCCGCGAATCCCTCAAGCTCCTCCGGGAGACGGCCGAGCGGCGGTACGGGGCCGGGTGACCCCGCGCCCCGCACACGGGTTCGCCCCCGCTACCTGAGTCGCCCGACTCCGCCGAACTCGATCCACTCCTGGGTGAGTTGGCGCGGGGCCACCTCGTTGTCCGGCCGCCAGGTGGACACTTCCACCAGTCCCGGCTCCAGGACGTCCATGCCCTCGAACCACTCGGCGACGTCCTTCTCCTGCCGCACGCGGCCCCAGTGCCCCTGCGTGGCCTGGGCCATGAAGTCGGTGACGAAGTCCCGCACTTCCTTGTCCTCGCTGACCAGCTGGCACATCACCAGGCAGCTTCCGGGCGCGAGGCGTTCGACCACCCGTCGCACCACCGCCTGCGGTCCTTCGCTGTCGCTGTCCGGGATGCAGTGGAACACCGAGTTGAACAGGACCGCCACCGGCTGTGAGAAGTCGATCAGCCGCTCGGTGTCGGGGTGGGAGAAGATCGTGTCGGTGTCCCGCATGTCGGCCTGGATGACCGCGGTGCGCTCGTTCTGCTCCAGCAGGGCCCTGCCATGCACCAGGACCATCGGGTCGTTGTCGACGTAGACCACCCGCGAGGCCGGGTCGATACGCTGCGACACCTGGTGCACGTTGTTCTGGGTCGGCAGCCCCGAGCCGTGGTCGAGGAACTGGCGCAGGCCGTACTCCTGCGCGAGGGTCCCGACCACCCGTTGCAGGAAACGCCGGTTGTTCAGCGCCAGCGCCCGTGTGCTGGGGACGACCTTGTCCAGTTCCTCGCAGGCGGCGCGGTCGACGGCGTAGTTGTCCTTGCCGCCCAGGTAGTGGTCGTACATGCGCGCGGCCGTGGGAACCGTCGCATCGATCTTGGTCGACATCCGCTTCCCGGACTCCATCGTCTCCCCCACTCCCGCACCGGACCCGACGCACCGGTGCACCAGGCAATACATCCTAGAGACACGGCAGTTGACCCGACCACCGACTCGATCGATTCGCTCCCGCCTTTCGCGGCAGGTCGGTCAGCGAGCGGAGGGACCGGGCCTCGCGGGTCAGTACTCTCTCGTCGTTGTCGGGGACGAACTCCAGGAGGACGTCCCGTGGGTGGCCGTGCCCGCGCAGTCGGGCGAGGGCGGCCCGCCACAGGTCGGCACGGACCGGGAGGGGGTGCCGGGTGGTACCCGGCCACCACGAGAAGGCGTGCACGGCGGCGACCTGGTCGATCAGGGTGTCGAGGCCGCCGAGTGTCTCCGCGTCAGGTATGTCGAGCGGCGGTTGCCAATAGGTGCGTACAGGGGAATGGCCCACGTCGCTCAGCAGTCCGAGGGTGCGGTCGGCGCCGTCGGTGAGGGTGTTGCGGTGGAACTCGTACGCGAGTTGGACGCCGCGGACGGCCGCGAGGTCCGCCACGCGCCGGGTGTCCCTGATGACGGCCGCTCTGCCTTCGGGCGACGTCTCGTCGGTGCCCGTGGCGCCCGCCCAGATCCGGATGCGGGGTGCGCCGAGCAGCACGGCCGAGCGGAGGACGTCGTCGAAGGCGGCGGGATCACTGTGCCCGGCTCGGTAGTACGAGCCGTACGAGGAGACCGCCAGCCCGGTCTTCTCGGTTGCGGCGCGGACGTCGGCGGCGACGGCCTCGTCGCCCGCCGGTACATGGATGTCGGCACCCCACTCGACGCACTCCAGGCCCGCTTCGACCGCGGCCGCGAGGACGCGGGGCACGTCGAGGTGGCGCAGTGTGACGGAGCACAGTCCCAGGCGAAGCGTCATGACGGCTCGTGATCCGTGACCGAGGGACCATCACGACCGTCGGCTCCGAAGTCGATGACTGTTCGGGTGCCGTCGGCCCAGGTGACGGTGACGGCGAGACCACCCGTGAAGGCGGTGGCCTGCCCGGACAGCGGGGCCGGGTCCGGTTCGCCCGTGAGGGAGGCCAGTGCCACGAAGACCGTGTCGGCGTCCGACTCCCCTACCGTTCCGGTCAATTCGGGTACCAGGGCCCAGGGGCCGTACGCCGTTCCCTGCGGTGCGCGGACCACCCGCTGTGTCTGCCAGCCGTGCAGGCCGATCAACTGGCTCGACACCTCTGGTCCGTCGAGACGAAGTTCCGCGTTCTGACCGGTGTCCACCGCGGCTTCGGGCGCCAGGGCGACGGCCCAGCCACTGTGGTGGATGAGTGTTCCCGGCGGGACGCCGACGGCGCGATGTACGCGCAGTTCGAGTCTGCGGTGCACGAGGGTCAGGCTCTCGATCCTGGCCGACGGGAGGACAGGGCCCCTCTCGGGGAAGACCGGGCGGTGCCAGGAGGCGAGCCAGTCGGGGCCGTGGGCAAGGGGGTTGACGCGGATGCGGGCGCTGCGGGTGCCACGCGACTCGAGCGCGATGTGGTTGTCGGGGGCGTTGGCGACACTGGTCGGGCCGGTTCGGGTGGAGTAGGCGAGGCGGGCGTAGAGGGGATTGCCGGGGGCGCGCTCCGGCTCGCGGGAGTCGAGCTTGTGGCTGCCGTGGTTGTGCAGGCGGCTCAGGCCGTCGGCGCCCGTGGTCTGGAGGAGCAGACCGGGGGCCGGCAGGGCGAGTGCGCGGTCGGGACCCTCGGCCGGCGCCCTCTCCTCGATGGCCGTCCACACCGGGTGCTCGGGTGGGAGCAGCAGGCCGAGGAACCCCTTGGAGGCCCAGTACGGGGAGCCGGGTCCGGAGTAGGGCTGGAGGGTCGCTTCGTGCGGGCCGTACCAGCCGAGGGTGAGGATGCCGTCCGGGGCCGCCGCGCCACGGTCCAGGAAATGGCGCAGTGCCCCGCTGAGGATGCGGCGGGTGACGCCGGGGGCGAGCGGTGTCATGCCGGTGAGGGCGCCGAGGGCCACGGCGGTGACGGCGGCGAACCGGTACGTCAGGGAGCGGCCGTGGTGGATCGGGGCGCCGTTCGCGTCGAAGAGGAGGGCGAAGCCGTCGAGGAACTCCCGTAGCCGCGGGCCGAGTCGGTCGAGGAGCATGCGGTCGCCGGCGAGGTGGGCGTGGAGCAGCGGGTAGAAGTGCAGGGCCCAGCCGTTGTAGTGGTCGAAGGCGCGGCCGTCCCCGTCGGAGTACCAGCCCTGTCCCTGGTACCAGCCCTCCAGCAGGCCGAGTCCGCGGTCGACGGCCTGCCGTGTCTCGGCGTCGCCCCGGCCCACGGACTCCAGGAAGCCGGCGACGGTCAGCGGGAAGAGGTACCAGTTGTTGGGGGCGGGCGTGTGCCTGAGCGCTCCGCGCAGCCACTGCTCGACCCGGTCCTGGTCGGCGGCGGAAAGGGTCTCCCAGGTCCAGGGCGCGGTCAGGCGCAGGGCCAGCGCCACGGACGCGGACTCCACCATCGGCTGGCCCTGGATGCCGTGATGGCCGATCTCCGGCCAGGACTCGGCGTCGTCGCGGCCGGGGGTGCGGGTGCCGCGCACGAGGCCGGCGGTGTAGCGCTCCAGGACGCCGTGCGGATCCTTGCCGGCGGCTCCCGTCGTACGGAACGCGGCGAGCAGGAACGTACGCGCGAAGCCCTCCAGTCCGTCGGAGCGCACCCCTGACCGGGACGGCCGGCCGGGCAGGTCGATCAGGGCGTGGCCGGGGGTGGCGTAGCGGAGGGCGCCGGTGAGCAGGCCGTCGGCGGCGGCTTCCCAGTGGGCGCGGGTGTAGCCGGTGTGCGGGCTGAGTGTGCGGTCGTCCGCGGGGAGTTCGAGCGGGTGGTCGGGCATGGCGGGACCACGTCTCCTGTTCGTTGGGGCGATGTCAGGCGAGGCGGGCCAGGGTTTCGGGGCGGACGGGGTGGGTGAAGGGGCGACCGTGGACGTACGACTCGACCTCGGCCAGCGCCAGATCGGCGAGGCGGCGCAGCTCACCGCCCTTCGAGCCGGCGATGTGTGGGGTGATGAGGACGTTGGGGCGGTCGAACAGGGGTGAGTCGGCGGGGAGTACCTCGGGGACCGTCACGTCCAGGATCGCGTTCAGGCGGCCGGACACCACCTCGTCGGTGAGGGCCTTCTGGTCCACGACGGCCCCGCGCGCGGTGTTGATCAGTGTGCCGCCCGTGCGCAGCCGGGCCAGCAGCTCGCGGCTGACCAGGCCGCGGGTCTCGGGCAGCAGCGGGGTGTGCACGCTCACCACGTCGCTCTCGGCGAACAGCTCGGGCAGGCCCACCGGCTCCGCACCCAGGTCGCGTACCTCGGTGTCCGAGACGTAGGGGTCGTGCAGGAGCACGGTCAGTTCGTGGTGGCGGAGCAGGTCGATGACGCGGCGGCCGATGATCGAGGCGCTGAGGATGCCGACCGTACGGCGGTAGTTGCCCGCGCCGGGGAGGCGTTCGTTCCAGTCGATGCGGCGGCGCTCGGTGCGGTAGACGCGGGCCGTGTCGAGGACGCGCTTGTTGGCGAGCAGGATCATGGCGAGGGTGTACTCGGCGACCGGCACGGCGTTCGCCGCGGCCGCCGAGGACACCGTGAGGCCGCGTTCCCAGCAGGCGGGGGTGATGTGGTGACGTACGGTGCCGGCGGTGTGGACGACCGCCTTGAGCAGGGGCGCGGCGTCGAGGGCCGCGGTGTCGACGGCCGGGCAGCCCCAGCCGGTGATGAGCAGTTCGGCATCCGCGAGTGCGCTCCGTGCGGTGGGGGTGGTGAGGTCGTCCAGGACGAGGTCCGGATCGATGTCGGTGAGGGCGGCGAGCCGGGATCGTACGTCCGGGTCGAGGACCTGTCGCGCGGTCCTCTGCGCCATGGCGAGCACGGCGCGTGGACGGCGCAACGGGCCGTCGGGGTGGGTCACTTGACGCTCCCTGCGGTCAGACCGGACTTCCAGTAGCGCTGCAGCGTGAGGAACGCGACGATCAGCGGGACCACGGCGAGCAGCGAGCCGATGACGACGAGCGGGTAGTACTCGGGCGAGACGGTGGCGGAGCTGTTCCAGGTGTAGAGGCCGAGGCTGAGCGGATACAGGTGCTGGTTCGAGAGCATCACCATGGGCAGGAAGAAGTTGTTCCAGATGGCGGTGAGCTGGAAGAGGAAGACGGTGACGAAGCCGGGGCCGAGCATCCGCAGGCTGACGCGGAAGTAGGTCTGCAGCTCACCCGCGCCGTCCACGCGGGAGGCCTCCAGGACCTCGTTGGGGACGTAGCCGCTGCTGAGCAGGCGGGCGAGATAGACACCGAAGGGGTTGAACAGGACGGGGACGAAGACCGCCCAGAAGGTGTTGACCAGGCCGATGCCGGAGGCCACCAGGTAGAGCGGGAGGGCCAGGACCGTCGGCGGGACCATGACGCCGGTCAGGACGAGCCCGAACAGCTTCTCCTTGTGCGGGAATTCGTACTTGTCGAACGCGTAGCCGGCGGCGACGCTGATCAGCGAGCCGGTGAACGCGCCGAGGACCGCGTACAGCAGGCTGTTGAGGTACCAGCGGCCGTAGACGCCGTCCTCCATGGTGAACAGGTCGCGGAGGTTGTGCCAGAGGGAGAAGTCCCGCAGGGAGAGGATGTCGCTGCCGAAGAGCGCGTCGGCGTTCTTGGTGGAGGCCAGCAGCAGCCACAGGGCGGGCAGCAGCGTGTAGAGGGCCGCGAGGACGACCACCGTGCTGGCGACGGCCCGGCTGGTCAGGCGCCTGCCGGAGGTCTTGGCGGGCGTGGCGATCACGGTCATCGGGCGCTCCGTTCCTGGCGGCCGGCCCAGCGCGTGACGCCGTACGAGAGGGCGCAGGTGACGATCAGGAGGATGACGGAGGCCGCGGAGGCCAGTCCGTAGTTGTTGCGGCGGAACGCGGCGTCGTAGATGTACATGTTCGGTGTAAAGCGGGAGTTGACCATCGGGGTGGCCTGGTTCATCAGCATCGGCTCGGTGAACAGCTGCAGCGCGCCGATCAGGGCGAACATGCACACCATCACGACCGAGCCCCTGATGATGGGGACCTTGACCATCAGGGCCGTACGGATGCCGCCGGCGCCGTCGATGCGTGCCGCCTCGATCACCTCGCGCGGCAGGGCCTGGAGAGCGGCGTAGAAGATCACCATGTTGTAGCCGAGGCCGCTCCACAGGGCGATGTTCACGATCGACGGGAGCACGGTGTGCAGCCCGAGGAAGTCGATGGTGATGTCGGCCTGTGCGAAGAGTCTGATGACCGGGCTGAGGCCGGGCGTGTAGAGGTAGAGCCAGATGACGGCGGCGATGAGGCCGGGCACCGCGTGCGGCAGGTACAGCAGCATCTGGGCGGTGCGGCGCAGCCGGATGAGTCCGGAGTCCAGCAGCAGGGCGAGGACGAGGGCGCTGACCACGACGACCGGTACGAAGATCACGCAGTACAGGGCGATGACGCCGAAGCCGGAGACGAAGCTCGGGTCGGTCAGTACCGCGAGGTAGCTGCGCAGGCCGGTGAAGACGGTGGTGCCGCCGCCGAAGCCGAGGCCGTGGTGGTCCTGCGAGAAGAGGCTGAGGCCGATGGCGTAGGCGACGGGGACCAGGAACACGGCGACGAGCAGTGCCGTGAACGGGGCCAGGAGCGCGGCGCAGGCGACCATCTGCTGTCGGCGTCCTGCCGCGCGGGGCCGGGACGCGTTCGCTGCCTGCGATGTCGTCCCCGTCCGCTTGCGGGCTTTCCCTTCGGAGATCACTGTGCTCACGGGTGCACCTCAGTGGGTAGTGACCGACAGGCCGAGGCTCTTGAGGTCGGGGAGTGTTCGGCGCTGTCCTTCACGCAGTGCGCCGATGATGGTGCCGCTGCCGGCTCCGGCCTTGGCGAAGCCGTCCTCGACGGAGGTGATGGTGGAGGTCATGCGCGGACCCCACTTCCACCGGGGGGAGATCAGCGCGGCCTGCTGCTGGAAGAGGCCGAAGATGTCCTGGCCGGAGTAGTAGCTCGTGTCCATCTCCTTGCGGGCGACGGGGACGAGGGAGGGCACGGCCGGATATGCGCTGCTGATGCCGCTGGAGAGCTTGGCGCGCAGGGCGTCGGGGCTGGTGACCATCCAGGTGATGAAGTCCAGTGCCTCGGTGGGGTGGTTGCTGTCCTTGGTGACGACGAAGGTCGATCCGCCCTGGGTGCCCAGGGAGGGCTTGGCCGGGTCCCACTGCGGGAGCGGCGCGATGGCCCATTTGCCCTTGCCGTCGGGGGTGGAGTTCATCAGCGAGCCCGCCGCCCAGGCGCCCGCCGTGTAGCCGACGGTCTCGCCGCTCTGGAGATGCGCCCGCCACTGCTGGCTGTCCACGGGCTCGACGCGTACGAGGTCCTGGTCGACCAGGCGCTGCCAGTACGCGGCGACCTTGCGGGTCGGGGCGTCGGCCATGGAGATCTGCCAGGTGTCGTGGGGGGTGCGGAACCACTGGCCGCCGGCCTGCCAGGCGAACCCGGCCATGTGCAGGGAGCCGTTGGTGAAGAAGCTGGCGATCCGGGAGCTCGGCTGCGCCTTCTTCAGCTTGCGGGCCGCACTCTCGAACTCCGCCCAGGTCTTGGGGACGGGGATGCCGTACTTCGTGAAGACGTCCTTGCGGTAGAAGAACATCATCGGCTCGATGTCCACCGGCACGGCGTAGGTGTGCCCGGCGAGAGTGGTGAGGTCGAGGGCCTGGGGGAGGATCTTGCGGCGTACCGAGTCGGGCAGCAGCTTGGTGAGGTCGCGTGGCACGCCGTCGATGGCGAAGCCGGGCAGCTGCGGGTACTCGATGGTGGCCACGTCGGGGGCGTTGCCGGCGCGGGCGGCGTTGCTGAGCTTGGCGTAGCCGCCCTGGGGGCCGGAGGGGACCTGCTGGAAGTCGATCCTGACCTTGTTCTGGATGCGGTTGTACTCGTCGACGACCTGCTGGGTGCCGCGCAGTGCCGACCAGAAGGTGAGGTGGACCTGTCGTCCGTCCTTCGCGGTGTCGCTGCCGGTGGCGGTGGAGCAGGACGTCAGCAGTAAGGCGAGGACGGCGAGCAGCGCAGTGCCGGACGCATGTATGAGTCGCTGACCAGGCATGGGCCCTCCCGCGTCGTTGCTGGGGTCATGGGCATCCTGATCGCTCGGCGAAAAAGGCGTCAAGAGAACGAACAGAAGAAACGCAATCGGTCAAACGATCAGAATTGCTGCGGCCCCGGCAGGGATCAGGACGCGGGCGGCGCCGTGGACTGCCTGATCACGAGATCCGGCAGCAGTTCCACATGACGGGGAGGGCCCGGGCGCAACCCGTCGCGGTCACCCGCGAGCCGGCGCAGCAACAGGTCCACTCCGGTGCGGCCGAGCTCCGCCTTGGCCGGGGCGACGGCGGTCAGCGGGACGGGGCCGATGTCGGCGACCACGTCGTTGTACGCCACCACCGAGCAGCGTCCCGGCACGGGGATCCCCGCCGACTGCAGTCCCTGGAGCAGCACCAGCGCGTCCATGTCGCCGTGGATCAGCACCGCCGTGGCGCCGGTCTCCGCGACCACCTGGGCCAGGTCCACGGCCCGTGGGTCGGCGACACGCGGGTCGGGCCCCGCGGTGGGCGAGCTGAGAATCGTCCGGCACCCCTCGGCGAGCCCCCGCGCCGCGGTCTGCTCGGCGAACTGTGCGCGGATGACCCGGGCGGTGGGGCTGTCGTCGCGCGCCGCCAGCACGATCCGCCGGTGCCCGAGGGCCACGAGATGCTCGAGGGCCAGGTGAACGCCGTACCCGTGGTCGGTGCGCACGCAGTCCACCCCGTAGATCGCACTGGTCCGCTCGGGGCGACGCTCGACGAGGACCGTGGGGACGTCCAGCGCGGACAGCCACGACTGGTCCGCGGTCGCCGCCTCCTGGGTGCGCCAGTGCGGTGACAGCAGCAGCCCGCGCGCCCCGGCCTCCAGCGCCTGGCGCACCGCCTCCCGCTCAGCTCCGGCGTGACCTGCGGCGATGTGCAGGGCGAGACGCAGACCGGCCTTCTGCGCCGCCTCCCGGGCCCCTTGCACGGCCTCGGTCAGATACGTGTTGCTCTCGGGGACCACCATGGCGATGGCCTCGCCGCCTGCGGCGGTCTTCTCGGGCACCGGTCGCAGTGAACGGGCCACGCCGTGGCCCCGGCGCACCTCCCCCCGCTGGGCCAGTTCCTCGACGTCCCGGCGCACCGTGACGACGGAGACGCCCAGTTCGTTTGCCAGGTCGGTGATGCGTGCGACGCCCCGGTCCCGCACCGTCTCCGCGATCCGCCGCTGCCGCTTGTCCGCCGACTCCCGCATGTCCCCACCGCTTCCGTCCGCCGACCGCTTGTCGCACGATGCGCTCAAGCATATCGATCATTCGATCAGAAACGGGATCAGCATGTCCGCATTTACTAACAATTGATTGAGCAGTCCAGACTGATAAATCTAGAGTTAGTACCCATGAAGGTGGATGCAGAAGTACTCGCGGCCGAACTCCGGCTCGCCCTGGGCCGCGTGGCACGGCGGCTGCGTCAGGCGCACGCCGTGGGGGACGTCACCCTCTCCGGTGTGTCCGTGCTCGCGCGGCTGGCCCGGGACGGCTCCGACTCGCCGACCTCCCTCGCCGCGATGGAGCGGGTGCGCCCCCAGGCCATGGCGAGCACCCTCGCCCAGCTCGAACAACGCGGACTGGTGTGCCGTAGCCCCGACGCCGCGGACGGGCGGCGGAGCATCGTGGCGGTGACCGACCAGGGGCGTGCCGTGCTGGCCGAGCGACGCTCGGAGTCGGTGCAACGCCTCGCGGCCGTACTCGACGACTTCACCGCCGAGGAGCGCGCCACGCTCGCGGCGGCCCTGCCGCTGCTGGACCGGCTGGCGGAGCGGCTGTGAACAGGGACACTGCCCCGGGCCCCGGCTACAAGTGGGTCGCGCTGTCGAACACCACGCTCGGTGTGCTGATCGCCACCATGGACGCCTCCATCGTGATCATCTCGCTGCCGGCGATCTTCCGTGGCATCGGCCTCGATCCGCTCGCGCCGGGCAACATCGGCTATCTGCTCTGGATGATCCTGGGCTATCTGCTGGTGTCGGCGGTGCTCGTCGTCCTGCTCGGCCGGCTCGGCGACATGTTCGGCCGGGTACGGATCTACAACCTCGGCTTCCTCATCTTCGCGTGCGCCTCCGTCGCGCTCTCCCTCGACCCCTTCCACGCCGGGGCGGGCGCCCTGTGGCTGATCCTGTGGCGCATCGTGCAGGCCTTCGGCGGCTCGATGCTCACGGCCAACTCGGCCGCCATCCTCACCGACGCCTTCCCGGCCCGGAAGCGCGGCATGGCCCTGGGCATCAATCAGATCACCGCGCTCGCCGGGCAGTTCCTCGGGCTGCTCGCGGGCGGTCTGCTGGCCGCCGTCGACTGGCGCGCCGTGTTCTGGGTGAGCGTCCCGATCAGCATCACCGGCACGATCTGGTCCTACCTCAGCCTCCGGGAGACCTCGACGGGCCGTCCCGGCCGCGTCGACCGGCTCGGCAACCTCACCTTCGCCGCGGGCGCCGGAATCCTCCTGGCGGCCATCACCTACGGCATCCAGCCCTACGGCGGCGACGCCACCGGCTGGACCAACCCATGGGTCCTCGCGGGCCTGACCGGCGGCGCCGTCCTGCTGCTGCTCTTCTGCTACGTCGAGACACACGTCGCCGAGCCCATGTTCAACCTCGCCCTGTTCAGGATCCGGGCGTTCGCCGCGGGCAACGTGGCCGCGCTGCTGACCGCGATCGCCCGTGGCGGGCTGCAGTTCATGCTCATCATCTGGCTGCAGGGCATCTGGCTGCCCCTGCACGGCTACGCCTTCGAGGACACCCCGCTGTGGGCGGGCATCTTCATGCTCCCGACACCGACAACTGGGCGTCGACCGGCATCAGTTACTCGGTGACGCTGGACTCGACCGCGTCCTCCTCGGATCTGGACCGGCTCGTGCAGGTCGTCGACGAAGTCGCCGAGATCCCCAAGGCCATCCGCGCCGGGGCCCGGGTGACGCGGAGCGTCGGCCCGTGATGCCGGACTGACGCGGCGGCGGAAGCGCCTGACGCGCAAAGGACTTGCATGGTCTAGACCAAGAAGAGGTTTGGTCTAGACCGAGGCATGGACGTCGTTGGTGGCGCCGCACCAAGCTGGGGTCCCCCACCCCCATCGGAGGCACACCGTGAGACGTCTTCGTGCATGTCTCGGCGCAGCCGCTGCCGTCGGGCTCACCGCCGCGGGAACGACCGCCCTCGTGGCGGGCAACGCCTCGGGCGCGACCACCACGCTCAGCAACCGCTGGTACGCCGCCGCCCCCTATCTGATGCCCCTCGACAACGATCCCCCGGACGCCGCCACCATCATGGACGCGAGCGGCCTCAAGGCCTTCCAGCTCGCCTTCGTCCTCGCCCCCAACGGCGGCGGCTGCTCCCCCACTTGGGGCGGCACCGCCGCGGTCTCCTCGGACACCGCCGTCCAGTCCGTCATCAACACCATCCGCGCCAAGGGCGGTGACGTGTCGGTCTCCGTCGGTGGATACGGCGGTACGAAGCTCGGGCAGACCTGTTCGGACGCGGCGGCCACGGCGGCGGCGTATCAGCAGGTCATCACCAAGTACGGCCTCCACGCGATCGACTTCGACCTGGAGGAGCCGGAGTACGAGAACTCCGCGGCGATCAAGAACGAGATCGGCGCCGCGAAGATCCTCCAGCAGAACAACCCCGGTCTGTACGTCTCCGTCACCACGGCCGGCACGGCCGACGGCACGGGCTGGTTCGGCAAGCAGATGCTGCTGGAGGCGAAGTCGCAGGGCTTCACGCCGAACAACTTCTCCATCATGCCGTTCGACGGCGGCTTCAGCGGAGCGGCCTCGCAGACCAGTGCGCTCACCAACTTCAACGCCATCCTCCAGTCGACGTTCGGCTGGGACCAGGCCACGGCCTACGCCCACGAGGGCTTCTCCGGGATGAACGGGCGCAGCGACAGCGGCGAGATCTTCACCCAGACCGACTTCCAGACCGTGCTGGACTACGCCACCAGTCACAACATGGACCGGTTCACCTTCTGGTCCCTCAATCGCGACCGTCAGTGCACTCCCGTCGACAACGGCGGTCGTACGTCCGGCACCTGCTCCAGCGTGGCGCAGAACTCCTGGGACTTCGCCAAGTACTCCGTGAAGTTCGCGGGCGCCACACCGCCCTCCACGACACCCACGCCCACCCCCACGCCGACGCCCACCGGGTGCAAGACGGCCTGGAGTTCGACCGCGGTCTACACCGCGGGCGACGAGGTCTCCTACAACCAGCACAACTGGAAGGCCAAGTGGTGGACCCAGAACGAGGTGCCGGCCGCCACCGACTGGGGCCCGTGGCAGGACGAAGGGGCCTGCTGACGGGCAAGGACCCGAGCAGGGGGTAGCTGCCGCGGGCTCAAGGGGCGCGGGCGCGTCGCCTCCGCCCTCTCATGCATCCGTGCGCCCACGTGTGTGGCCGGATTCCGATCGGTGATCGGGCATCCGGCCGCGCAGTGGGTATCCGTCCAACGCGGATGGAAACAGGCGGAGTTGGGGGGGCTGGCACTGTGGCGCGCCGATCCAGGACCTCCGGCGGTTCGCAGCGACGGCATGACGTGCGCCTGCTGCGCGCCCAAGGGCGTTACGGACCGAGGTTTCGCGACGTGCTGCCGGCCCTCGTGGCGGTTGTCCTGGTCGTGTGCGCCGTGGTCGCCGCCCTGGCCGTGGGGTACCGGGCCGCCGGAATCGGCGTACCGCTCGCGGGAGTTGTGGTTCTGGCCCTCACCGCCACCGTCGCGGTCCGGCGCCGACGGCCGGGCATCCGGCGTCGGCTCGGGTACTACACACCGGACGAACTGCTCGAACTCGACACCCAGGGCCTCGCGTTGGCCGTCGCGCGGATGTTACGCCGGGACGGGTGGCGCGTACGGCTGCTGCCCGCGCCGGACCGGCCCCGGCTGTGCGCCCAGGACCGGGGCGGCCGCCGACTGGACGTGGTCTTCCGGCCGGTGGCGGAGCCCCTGCCCGACGAGGACCCGCCGCATCCCCACCGGCACGGCGGGAACGCGGGGGCACCTCTCCAACTGGTCGTGCACCGGGGGACGTTCCGGGCGCGCGACGTCCGCTGGGCACGGCGGCAGGGAAACACCTGTCTGCTCGACGGCTCCGCGCTCAGGCGCTGGGGACAGGGAACCCGTTTCGGCGAACTGTTCTCGCCCGGTGTGTGACCCGCCGGGATCGGTCAGCCGGCGGCGAGGAGTTCGAGGGTGTCGATCACCCGGTTCGAGAAGCCCCACTCGTTGTCGTACCAGGCGACCACCTTCACATGGCGGCCGTCGACGCGGGTGAGGGCCGAGTCGAAGATCGACGACGCCGGGTTGCCCGTGATGTCGGACGAGACCAGCGGGTCCTCGGAGTACTCCAGGATGCCTGCGAGGGGGCCCTCGGCCGCGGTCCGGTACGCCGCGAGAACGTCGTCGCGGGTCACGTCACGGGCGACCGTGGTGTTGAGTTCGACGATCGAGCCGACCGGGACGGGCACACGGATGGAGTCGCCCGACAGCTTGCCCTCCAGGTTCGGCAGGACGAGGCCGATCGCCTTCGCGGCGCCCGTGGTGGTCGGCACGATGTTGACTCCGGCGGCGCGCGCCCGGCGGGCGTCGCGGTGCGGGCCGTCCTGCAGGTTCTGCTCCTGCGTGTAGGCGTGCACCGTCGTCATGAAGCCGTGCTCGATACCGGCGAGTTCGTCGAGCACCGCGGCCAGCGGAGCGAGCGCGTTGGTCGTGCACGAGGCGTTCGAGACGATCGTGTGCAGGGCCGCGTCGTACGCGTCGGTGTTGACGCCGAACGCGAGCGTGACGTCGGCGCCGTCCGAGGGCGCGCTCACGAGGACCTTCTTCGCGCCCGCGTCGAGGTGGGCGCGGGCGGCCTTGGCCGAGGTGAAGCGGCCGGTGGCCTCCAGCACGATGTCCACGCCCAGTTCGGCCCACGGCAGTTCGGCCGGCTCGCGTTCGGCGAGCACGGTGATGCGGTGGCCGTCGACGACGAGGGCGTTGCCGTCGACGGTCACCGGGCGGCCGAGCCGGCCGGCCGTGCTGTCGTAGGCGAGCAGTCGCGCGAGGGTGGCCGGTTCCGTGAGGTCGTTGACGGCGACCACTTCGAGGCTGCTGTCACGCTCCAGCAGTGCGCGCAGCACATTGCGTCCGATGCGGCCGAATCCGTTGATGGCGATGCGAGTCATCAGTGTCCCTTCCTTCGCCACCAGGTTCGCTCGCGGTCTGCGCCGCTGACAGTGGCGGGATCGCCATGGTTCAAAAGGATCGCGCCACCCGCCACCCGGTGGGCTACTCGCCCTGGGCGAAGGTGCGCCGGTACTCGCTGGGGGTCGTGCCCAGGATGCGGTGGAAGTGCAGCCGTAGATTCGCGCCCGTGCCCAGCCCGACGTCGGCGGCGATCTGTTCGACGCTGCGCTCGGAGCGTTCGAGCAGTTCGCGGGCCATGTCGATGCGGGCCCGCATCACCCACTGCATCGGCGTGTACCCGGTCTCCTCGACGAAGCGGCGCGAGAACGTGCGCGGAGAGACCGCCGCCTGCCGGGCCAGGGTCTCCAGGGTGAGGGGTTCGTCGAGCCGGTGCAGCGCCCATTCGCGGGTGGCGGCGAACCGTTCCCCGAGCGGCTCGGGCACACTGCGCGGCACGTACTGCGCCTGGCCGCCGCTGCGATAGGGGGCCGCGACCAGGCGCCGGGCCGCGTGGTTCGAGGCGGCCACTCCGAGGTCGCCGCGCAGGATGTGCAGGCACAGGTCGATGCCCGAGGCCGCGCCGGCCGACGTCAGCACGCTGCCCTCGTCCACGAACAGGACGTTCTCGTCGACCTGGACGAGGGGGTGCCTCGCCGCCAACGCGCGCGTGTAGTGCCAGTGGGTCGTGGCCCGCCTGCCGTCGAGCAGGCCTGTCGCCGCGAGGGCGAAGGCGCCGGTCGAGATCGCGGCCAGCCGCGCGCCCCGGGCGTGGGCGGCCCTCAGCGCGTCGACCACGGTCGGCGGCGGATCGTCCCGGTCCGGAAACCGGTAGCCGGGAACGAAGACGATGTCCGCCCAGGCGAGCGCCTCCAGACCGTGGGCGACGTGGTACGAGAGGCCGTCGCCGCCGGTCACCAGACCGGGTGCCGCGCCGCACAGCCGTACCTCGTACGGCATGCTCGCGCGCGTCGTGAACACCTGCGCGGGGATTCCGACATCGAGCGGCTTGGCACCTTCGAGCACGAGGACGGCAACTCGACGCAGACGGGAGGCTGACACGCGGACACGATACGCAGCCGACCGACGCCGCCGACTCAGCCGGCGTCCGCCCGGCGGGGCACCGTCGGCGTCAGCCGGTGTCCGCCCGGCGGGGCACCGTCGGCGTCAGCCGATGTCCGCCCGGCGGGGCACCGTCGGCGTCAGCCGGTCTTCGCGCGGCGGCGCGGCGGCGCGGCGGCGCATCATTGGCGTGAGCCGGTCTCCGTGAAGCCGCGCGGCGTCGCCGTCAGCCGGTGTCCGCCCGGCGGGGCATCATCGGCGTCAGCCGATGTCCACCCAGCGGGGCCCCGTCAGCGTCAGCCGGTCTTCGCGCGGCGGCGCGGCGGCGCATCATTGGCGTGAGCCGGTCTCCGTGAAGCCGCGCGGCGTCGCCGTCAGCCGATGTCCGCCCGGCGGGGCATCATCGGCGTGAGCCGGTCTTCGCCCGGTCGCGTGCCGTCGCCGTCAGCCGGTCGTCGCGCCGCGGCGCGGCGGCGCATCATTGGCGTGAGCCGGTCTCCGTGAAGCCGCGCGGCGTCGCCGTCAGCCGGTGTCCGCCCGGCGGGGCATCATCGGCGTCAGCCGATGTCCGCCCGGCGGGGCCCCGTCAGCGTCAGCCGGTCTTCGCGCCGCGGGGCTCCCGTGCCGCCGGCCGGTTCGTGGCAGTGGTGGTGCTTGCCGCCGCACGGGCCTGCGCGTCCGGGAGGGTGAAGGCGAAGACGGAGGTCACCGCCGCGATGGCGGCGAGGGCCAGGTAGGCGTGCTGGTAGGCGGTGACGGGCGGGTTCGCGGCGGCGGCCGCGGGGGTGTTGAGGACCAGGGCGGTGGTCACCATGGCCGGTGCGAGGGCGCCGCCGGTCTGGCGTACGACGGTGTTGAGGGTGGAGGCCTGAGCCAGATCCTTGCGGGCGACGGTCGCGAGCGAGGCCACGGTCGTCGGCATGAAGACCCCGCCCATGGCGATGCCGAGCAGGAACATGTAGGCGCGGAAGGTCCACAGGCCGGTGTGCTCGTCGCAGGTGGAGAAGAGCAGCAGCACCAGGCTGACCCCGGCCAGACCGCAGCCGACGATGATCCGGGGGCCCACGCGGGCGTAGAGGATCCCGGCGACCTGGACGGTCAGCAGGACACCGAAGGCCTCGGGGAAGGTGCTGGTGCCGGACTCCAGGGCGGTGCGGCCCTGTCCCTGCTGGAGGAAGAGCGGGCCGAGGAACATCGCGCCCAGCATCGGCACCAGACCGACCAGGTTGATCAGGTTGGTGTCCCGGAACAGCCGGTTCGCGAACAGGCGCAGCTTCAACAGCGGTGCGGTGGCGCGCAGTTGGTGGATCACGGCTGCGGCGAGCAGGACCGTCCCGAGGGCGAGGGCGGTGACGACGACGGTGGAGGTCCAGCCGCGGTTGGGGCCTTCGCAGACGCCGAACATGGTGGTGCCCAGCGCCGCCGCGCACAGCAGCAGGCCCGGCAGATCGAAGCGGGGCGGCCGGTGGCCGCGGTGCGCGGCGAGGAACAGCGTCCCGAACAGCACGGCCGGCAGGCCCACCGGCAGGTTGACGTAGAAGACCCAGCGCCAGGAGAGATGGTCGACCAGCAGGCCGCCGAGGACGGGTGCGGCCGCCGGGGCCATCTGCTGCGGGACGATCATGTAGCGGGCCACGCGCACCTGCTCGGCGGAGTTGAACGTGGCGTAGAGCAGCGCGGCCGAGGCCGGGAACAGCACGCCCGCTGACAGCCCCTGGAGCGCGCGGAAAGCGACGAGTTGGGCCAGGGAGGCGGCCGCGCCGCACAGCAGGGACGAGCCGAGGAAGGCGGTGAGCGCGGTGAGCAGGACGCGTTTGCCGCCGAGGCGTTCGACCAGCCAGGCGGAGGCCGGAATGGCCATCGCCAGGCAGACCGGGTAGACCACGACCACGCCGTCCAGGGCGGCGGTCGTGAGTCCGAACTGGGCGGCGATCGACGGAAGCGCCACGGTGGTGATCGCCCCGTCGACGATGGCGATGAACGTCACGCTGACGCACATCACGGGGACGACGAGACGCTGGCTGAGGCGGAGGGAGGGGACGGACAGGCGGGGACGGCGAGGGAACGACAGCACATACTGAGCATACTCACTATGTGAGTGCTCATAGAATGGGGTTTTCGGCGGAACGGGGAGCGGCATGGCGGTGCAAGGAAGCAGCGACGTCCTGGTCGACGAGCTCTACGAGACCACCCATCAACTGCGCAATTTCGTGGAGGCCCGACTGCGCAAGGGCGGGGCCTCCGTCGCCCGGCTGCGCGCCATGCGGATGCTCGCGCACGCCGAACAGCCGCTGCGCATGCGGGACTTGAGTGAGATGACGGGGGTCGCGGCGCGGACCACGACCAGCATCGTCGACGGCCTGGAACGCGACGGGCTGGTCGAGCGGGTGCGACACCCGCACGACCGCCGTGCGTTCCTGGTGCGCCTGACCGACGCCGGTGTGCGCTGCCACCGCGAGGCCGAGGAGGTGGACCGTCTCGCGCTCGCGGAGGCGACGGCCGCGCTCGGCGGCGAGGACCGCGAGCGGCTGCGGACCCTGCTCGCGCGGATCCGTACGGCCACGTCCTGAGAGAGAACCCGTACGGCCCCGCCCTGACAGCGGCCGGCGGTGCCCCGGCCGGGCGTCAGCGCCTGCGGCCTCGCACGGACCAGCCGCTGCCCACGCCGGCCAGGTGCAGGGCCAGCGCAGTGAGGCCGAGCAGCATCACGTTGGTCGAGGTGAAGGTGTCGTTCGTCGAGATGTCCGCCGCGTTGATCAGGAAGGCGAGAAAGAACAGGATCGCCGAGATGATCGCCAACATGGTGTCCGCCCTTCGGCCGGCCGAGCCACTCGAACCGGCTGAACTGCGGGTGCCCCCGACGGAGATCGTCAGGCGTCCTCGACGGTCGCCGTCACCGGTGTGCCGATCTCGACCGTGCGGCTGACGGTGCACAGCCGGTCGTGCGAGGTCTTCACCGCCCGGGGAAGAATGGCCCGGGCGCGGTCCGCGCCGTCGCCGTCCGGGAAGGTGACGGAGAAGACGACCCCGAGGTCGGTCATACGGTTGCCGAGCTCGTCGTCGGTCTTGTGGCCGGTGACCGTGACGGAGAACCTGCTGGGTTCCGCGTGCCGACCGGTGGCGATGTCCACGTCCACCGCCGTGCAGCCGCCGAGCGCGGCGAGCAGCAACTCCACCGGGGTGAACTCGGCATCGGTGCCCGGGGCCGAACCGGTGCCGAAGGTGATCGTGCCGCCGCGAGGGTTCGTGGCGACGAAGTGGCCGGTGCCGGTTCGCTCGACGGTGACGGAGCGCAGGGAGTCTTCGGTCATACGTCGACCCTAGTGCCGTGGCAGCACCTTCCCCGGGTTGAGCAGGCCCCGGGGATCGAGTGCGTCGGTGGCGGCTGGGTGGCATCGGCCGCCGAGACCGCCCCTCCGTACGGGACCGCCGTCGTGGACGGCTTGGCGACGTTCAGCCGGAGCACGACGCACGCCCCCGAACTCGTAGTCAGTGAACTGGTCACCAATGCCATCCGCTACGTCCGGCCCCCGTCCGACGGCGGCTGATCCACGAACGCGGCATCATCATCTGCGAAGTCCCCGGCAGCGGCGGCACGAGCCCTCGACTGTGCCGCGCCCGCGTCTTCGACGAGGGCGGCCGCGGCCTGCTTCTGGTAGCCCAGCTCACCCAGCGATGGGGCCCCGTTACACCGGCACCGGCAAGACCATCTGGGCCGAGCAGCCGACTTCCACGCGGTCCGACTGACCTTCGAGCCCCGGTACGGTTGCGCCGATCGGACCGCGCGGCCACGACCCCTGAGGAGACATCGGTGAGAGACGACATGGGAACGCTCGTGGCGGTCCCCCGGCCCGTCCAGCGGGTGGTCTCCCTCGTCCCCTCGCTGACCGAGGCACTGGCCCGGTCCGTCTCCGACTTGCTGGTCGGTGCAACCGACTGGTGCACCCACCCGCCCGATCTCGACGTGGCGCGCGTCCGCGGCACGAAGAATCCGAATCTCGGCACCATTCGCAAGCTGCGACCGGACCTGGTCCTGGCGAACAAGGAGGAGAACCGGGAAATCGACGTGCGCAGACTGCGGGACAGCGGTATCGCCGTGTGGGTGACCGTGATCGAGACGGTTCCCCAAGGCCTGGCCTCCCTCGAGCGGATCTTCACCGTGGCTCTCGACCGCCCGGTTCCGGAGTGGCTGATCACCGCGCGAGCACTGTGGGGTGCCCCACCCCGGGACCCAGTGGTCGACGTCGCCATCCCGATCTGGCGAGACCCCTGGATGGTGGTGGGCAGCTCGACGTTCACGGGCGACCTGGTACGCCGAGCCGGCATGTGCAACGTCTTCGCCGACCACCCCCAGCGCTACCCGCACATCGACGTCGACCGCATCGACAGCAGTGGCGCCGACGTCGTGCTGCTCCCCGACGAGCCCTACCTCTTCACCGCGTCGGACGGCCCCGAGGCGTTCGAACTCACCCCGACCGAGCTGGTGAACGGCCGGATGCTCACCTGGTACGGCCCTTCCCTGATCGAGGCCCATCACATGCTGCGCGACCTGAGGCGGCTCCATTCCGGCCGAAGGCACTGACAGATGTGCACCCGAATGACGAGCCTGATGAATTATTGACCTATATGTCGACCGAGGTTATCCCTGGAACATGACTGAAGGACGATCCTGGCTCCGTCGGCCTGGTGGGAGTCGTTCGACATCCGGCAGCACCTCGGCCACGCCCGCATGGCCGTGACCTACCCCAGCCGCGCCGGAGCCGTATCGCTCGACGACCTGCTCACCTCGGACCCGCAGCTCGTGACCCAGGCCCTGGCGGACTTCGCCGGCATCACGCCGAGCGAAGTACCCGGCACGCAGATCACGCACTGGGTCCTGAGCAGGCCCCTCCACACCCCACATCACCATCACCGCTTCCACAGCGAAGCCGGATCCTCCACCCCCACCATCCACGTGAACTGCCCCGACGCCTGGGGACCCACAGCCGACACACTCGTCCGGCAGGCACGGGAACTCGTCCGGCAAGGCGCCCACGTCATCCGGCTCACCGGCGAGGACTCCCGCAGCGCGCTGCTAGACATCAAGTCCGGGCGGAATCCGGACGGCCCAAGCGGCCCCGGCATTCGTGATGCTCGCCTCGAACGAGGCGTCGTGGATGTGTGGAGCGACGTCATGTGCCCGTTCTGCTACATCGGCGACACCGTGCTCGCGCAGGCCGTGGAGAGATTTCCGCACGGCTCCGACGTCGAGATCCGCTACCACAGCTTCCAGTTGATGCCGCACCTGCCGGCCGACCACGCCGTCGACCTCAATGAGCTGTTGGAAAGGGAACGCGGATTCCCCAGGGCACAGGCCAAGGCGATGAACGCCCAGGTCGCCACCCATGCCGCACAGTTCGGGCTGGACTTCCGCCTCGACTCGGCGATCGGGGCCAACACCCGTGCCGCCCACCGGCTGATCGACCACACATGGCGCGCAGATCTCAATCAGCAGTCAGGGCGCCCCGGAGAGCCGGGCGGCCACTCGTTCGAAGCCACTGATGGCAGAGAACCGTCAGCCACACCCGGCCCTCCCGGGCCACCCGACAACTTACGGAGAACCGTGGCGAAGTACGCGGTCAGGACATCCGCAGGTCAGCGCTCATGCCCCCGTTCCAGCTGCTCGAGGACCGCTTGTGCCATGGCTTGCTCCCCCTTGGCGTTGGGGTGCGCGGGAGCCGCCGGGGAGGCCGGCTGCAGTGGCTCGATCCAGCGGTCGGCGGGCAGTTTGCACATGTCGTGGCCCCGAGTGGGCGCGTAGGTGTCGACGTAGTCGGCGTGGTTGAGGGCTGCCGTCAGGCGGAGCATCAGGTTGAGGCGCTTCTCGGTGTCGCGCAGGTAGGGGAAGTCCTTGGCCGCGAAGGGGACCGAGGGGTAGCAGCCGGTGCCGTCGTCGGGCAGGAGGTCCGGGTATCCGACGACCAGCACACGCGCGTGCGGCGCCCGGTGGTGCACGGCCCTGAGCACCTGAGTGATCTTCGGTGCCGTCTTCAGGACAGCCAGCGCCAACTGGTCGTAGCCGGAGGCCGTGTAGTGGCTCTGGCAGGGGTTGCCCGCGAGGTCCGTCGCGGCGAGCTGGGCGCAGGTGGCGATGATGGAACCGAACCCGACGTCGTTGCCGCCGATCTGGACCGTCACCAAGTCGGTGTCCGGCCGCAGTGCGTCCAGTTGGGGTCCGTTGGTGCCCTGCGGCTTCCACATCTCCTCGGTCGTCGCTCCCGCGCAGCTCACGTCCGTGAGAACGGTCCCCTTGCTCGTCGCCGCCACCAGGGACGGGTAGTTGTGGTCGGACCGGGCGCAGTTCGCGTCGACCTGGCGCGGGATGAGCGGACCCGAGGTGTAGGAGTCCCCGAGGGCCACGTACTGCCGGTCCCGGTGCCCGCCGGGCGAGCCGTGTGCCACGGCCGGTGTCCCGGCGGCCAGGACCAGCGCGCAGCCGCTCACCGCCGCGGCGCCCGCCCTTGCCCGTCGACGTCTTCGCGCACCGGTGGCCGGATGCGTGTCACGTTTCATGCAGAGCCTCCTCGTCCGAGCCTCATGACAGGGCACGGCCCCCGTGCGGTCGTCGCCCGTTCAACTGGGCTTGTATACCGGCGAGTAGCGCATATCGGCCAGGGGTGTACGACAACCAATTCGCCCGGTGACGGAATGCGGGGCGAAAAAGGGTGAACGGGCCCTCTGTGCAGGCGAGTTCGAACTGGCGCGAATCATCTGGATACGCGACATACCGCACGCGGCGTGCGCAATTGACGGAGAGTCAACAACGGGCGTCATACAAGCGGCTTGCGATGCGCACGGAGGCGAACGCCGCCGCCGACAGGCGCCAGGCACGCGGATCGACGCCCGAGAGACCATGATCCATCCGTCCCTGGACATCCTCACCAAGACCACCTTCTCCGGCGCGGTCGCCGGGCTGCGTGCCACCGGGTCAACCGCTCACCGACCAGCAGCTCCGTTCCGAGGTCCTCACCCTGGCGCTTGGCCGCCACCGAGAACTCCGCGAGCATGATGGCGTGGGTGGTGTACGAGTTCGCGCAACCCGGAGGTCGAGGCCCGGGTCATGGAGCAACTGCGCGAGGGGCACGGCGCCGAGCCGGTGAGCTGCTGCGGCTGCAGCACACGGGCTGGATCGTGACGTACCGCACCCTCGCCAAGCCCCAGCCAGAGCCATGGACCCTGCCGGCCGGCACCGATCTCGCCCACTGAGGGCAAGCGGGCGGCGTTCGCGGTATCGCCCGTCCGAGCGGTCCGCTGTGCACGGAGCGGATCCGGTCCTCGGTGATGGCCGGATCCGCCTCTTCTGGTGCCGCGGGGTGCTACTGCTTGGCGGCCGCCTTGCGGGTGGGGCTGCCCAGCGCCCAGAACAGGACGCCGAGAAGCACGAAGGCGACGAGGGGGACGGCCTCCGTCAGCAGGTAGTTCCAGCGCTCGTGGTACTTCCAGCCGTCCGGCGTGTAGCCGGAGCCGAACCAGTGGTCACCGAGGCCGGGAGCGACCAGCTGCACGCTCGCGAACAGGATCAGCACGGTGAGGACCGTGCTGATGGTGCGGGGCATCGGCGCGCGGTAGGGGCGGGGCACGTCGGGGGCCTTGCGGCGCAGCACGGCGAGGGCCGGGAAGATGCCCAGGTAGCTGATGAGCGTGGTGGAGATGGCGAGGCCCAGGACAGCCCCGAAGAGCTTGGCGGCGCTGCCGTTGGTCAGCTCGTGGGCCAGCACCAGGACGAGGGTGGAGACCAGGCCGCTGAGGATGTTGACCCGCACCGGCGTGCCGAAGCGGCTGGAGATGACGCCGAGGAAGCGCGGCGCCGCGCCGTCGTAGCCGGAGACGGCGAGGGCGCGGTCGGAGCCCATGACCCAGGTGACGCCGGAGGACAGCAGCGTGAGGATGAACATGATCGCGGCGAAGTCCCCGAGGAGGCTGCCGGCTCCGCTGAGGGTGGCCGTGCCGTCGGCCGCGACATGACCGCCGTACACGGTGAAGACCTCGCGCATCGCGTCGAGGAACCCGCCGAGCCCGCTGATCGCCTTGACGGGCAGGACGAGCAGGATGCCGAGGATCGGCAGCCCGTACAGCAGGACGGCGAGGAAGGCGCTGCGGAAGATGGCGTAGGGCACGTCCTTGCGGGCGTCGGTCATCTCGTCGCCGGCGGTGTTGGGGAGTTCGAAGCCGACGTAGTTGAACATCAGGACGGGCACCAGGCCGACGAATCCGGCGTACGTCGGGGAGAAGTCACCGGAGCCGAACCCGTGCAGGCCGTGCTTGACGCCGTAGAGCACGACCGTGACCGTGAACAGGCCCAGGAGGACGATGCGGCTCCAGGCGCCGACGGTCGGGATCCACTTGCCGACGTCGAAGGAGAGGATCGCCGCGAGCACGCCCACCCAGATGAAGACGAGGGTGAAGACGTAGAAGGCGGGGGTGCTCAGGTCCTTGCCGTCGTGGAAGAAGGTCGTGAAGGCCGTGACGGCGGCGACGGCGAGGGTGCCGCCGAGCCAGACCGGGTTGGTGATCCAGTAGAGGAAGTTGTTGACCGCGCCGGCCAGGCGGCCGAAGGCCCGGCTGGTCCAGATGTAGGGGCCGCCCTCGTCGGGGAACGCGGCCCCGAGTTCGGCGGTCAGCAGTGCGGAGGGCACGAAGAAGACGGCGGCGAGCACGATCAGCCAGGTGAAGGCCTCGGCGCCGGAGGAGGCCACGGTGCCGATGGTGTCCACGCCGACGATCGTGCACAGCAGGAAGAAGAGGATGTCGAAGCGGCCGAAGTGCTTGCGCAGCTTCTGCCGTTCCACCTGCGCGGCTGCCGGCGCACCGGCCGACTCGGGTGCTACAGGGCCAGCGGTCACCGTGCGCTCCTGTGTACTCGTGCTGTAGGAGAGATCTGGCCAATGATCGGCGTCGTCGCACAACCGCACAAGCGTTCCTGTACAACTTTTGACCAACGCGTCTCCGGATGGATGCGCCGGAAACCGCGCGGCACCATCCGCAGCGGGACGACCCGTGCCGCTGGTCAGCCCGGCAGCAGATAGCGGGTGAGACGGGAGCGGGCCTTGGCCGGGCTGACCCCGAGGGCCCTGCCGATCGTCTCCGGCGAGAGTTCGTCGGCCTGCGCATCCGACCGTCGTAAGCCCGCCATTCACGGGTCTCGGCACATGGTGGCGGTTGATGTCACCGACGGTAGCCCCGGGAGTCCTGTGTCGCCAGGATGCCGCGTCGTGAACTCCGGCCAGGGGCAGGGGCGTTGGCGAGGGCGCCGGTCGAGGGGGTTGGCGATCTCCGGGGCAGGGAATCACGACGGGGCAGGGCCGGCCGCGCACAATCTGCCGCGGCCCCGGTGAGCGGACAGGCCGCGGGGTAGCCGGGTGTCCCAGGAGGGGATGTGATCCACGATGCGTACGCAGGGGCGTACCCATCGGCGTTCGGAACGTGTGGAGTTCCTGCTGCCCGACGAGGCCGCTTCGGCGGGTCGGGCACGGCGGCTCACCTCGAGGTTTCTCGCCCGCTCCCGTCCTCGCGTGACGCGGGCGGAGGCGGAGCGGGTCGACGACGTGAAGCTCGTCGTGTCCGAGCTGGTCGCCAACGCCACGCAACATGCCGGCAGCGCCTGCCGGCTGCGGCTACAGGTGTCCGAGGAGTGGGTCACCGTCGAGGTCTACGACGACAGCCCGCTCCCGCCCCGGGCACGGCCGTTCACGGCCGACGGCGAGAGCGGGCGCGGCCTGGCGATGGTGCGCTGTCTGGCGGAGCGCCTCGACGTCACCGCGCTCACCGGGGGTGGCAAGCGCGTGCGCGCGGTACTGACCCTCTCCGGCTAGCCGACGGCGCACTGCTTCCCGGTCCCCTCGACGCGTCGGTGGTCCGGGCCGGTGACGGTCACCGGCAGTGGTTCGATGCCGGGGGCGGCGAGGCGTTGGGCATCGACAGCCGTGCAGATGATCTGACGGGCTCCGAGGTCGTCCGGGCTTCCCATGAGCGCGGTCAGCTCGATGGTCACGCTGTTTCGGTGCGGTATCACCTTCACCAGGTCCGACGGGGCGGCTTCCGCCGTGGCACCGTTCGTGGCCGCGACGGGCGCCGGATGCGGCAGCCGGGTCGTGACGCCCTTGAACCGTTCCGGCAGGGTCGGGCCCTGGAGCAGCAGCTGTACGGCCTCTTCGACACCGACCGCCGAGGTGAACCGGCGGCGCACGGCGATCAGGGTGCCGTTCGTCACGAAGTAGACCCGGACCGTCGGCGCCACGCCGCTCGCCGGCCCGCCCGCCTGCACGACTCCGGTCGTGGGGATGCCGCAGGAGGTGAGCCCGGACAGCGCCGCGAGGAACAGCAGCGTGGCTCGGCGTACGGCTCTCATGGGCGGCGCTCCTTCGCCGGTACGGCGCCCGGGGTGGCGTCGTCCGGCAACTCGTGGGTGTGCAGCGGGAGTTCCACGGTGAAGACGGCGCCGCCCGCGGGCCGGTTCGCGGCGCGGACGGTGCCGCCGTGCACCCGGACGTTCTCCGCGGCGATGGCGAGACCCAGGCCGCTGCCCTCGGTGCGGGTGCGGGCGTCGTCCGACTTGTAGAAGCGCTCGAAGACATGGGGCAGCACGTGATCGGGGATGCCGGGCCCGCTGTCCAGCACCTCGATGACGGCCAGTCGGCCCGTGTCCGGCGTTCCGCCCCCGGTCAGGCGCAGCTGGACCGGGCGGGCGCCGTGCCGCAGGGCGTTGCCGACCAGGTTGGCGACGACCACGTCCAAGCGGCGCGGGTCGACACGGCCGCGCAGTACGTCGGGTGGTGGCAGGTGGGTGTGCACCAGGTCTGTCCAGGCGCGGGCGGCGAGGGTGCGGCGCAGTGACTCGGCGAGGTCGATCTCGTCCAGGTGCAGCACGGCGGCGCCCGCGTCGAAGCGGGAGATCTCCATCAGGTCGTCCACCAGGCGGGCCAGCTTCACGGTCTCCTGGCTGATCAGCCGGACGGCGGTCGCGGTGTCCGGGTCGAGGCGGGCGGCGTCCTCGTCGAGGACGTCGGTGACCGCGGACATGGCGGCCAGCGGGGTGCGCAGCTCGTGCGAGACGTCCGCGGCGAAACGGCGGGCTCTCGCCTCCATGCCGCGCAGTTCGGCCACCGACTGCTCCAGGGCGGCGGCGGTCTCGTTGAACGTGTACGAGAGATCGGCGAGTTCGTCGGAACCGTTGACCGCGAGCCGGGTCTCCAGACGTCCCTCGGCGATGCTGCGGGTCGCGCTGCGCAGTGCCCGCACCGGGCGCAGCACCCCGCGCGCGGCGAGCAGGGCGAGCAGGACGGCCAGGGCGAGGGCCGGGACGGTGCCCCGTTCGACGGCGGTCACCAGGGCGTCGACGTAGGCCTGTTCGGTGGCCTGCGGGACGGTCAGGAAGACCTGGACACCGGAGGCGGTCGTGCTCTGGTCGGCGAAGGTGACGGACATGCCGACGACGAGCGCGGTGTGGCCACCGCTCTTCACCCGTTGGAAGACGGTGGCCCGGCTGGAGTCCACGGCCGCGTCGAGGGCGGGCGTGAGCTCCTCGAACCGGTCGCCGGGGACCGAGGTCGCGCGCAGGTCGCCGTAGGTGACGAGGACGCGCCAGGCGCCGGACGGTTCGGCGGCGGCCATGTCGGAGGCGAATCGGCGCAGTTCGGCCTCGCTCGGCGGCACGGGCAGCTCCGGGGCGAGCCGGCTCGCCTGCCCGCGCAGCAGCGTGATCACCGCGTCCTGGCTCTGCTGGAGCACGCCGATGCGCGCTTCGCGGAAGGTCAGCGCGCCGGTGGTCATGGCGGTGAGGGCGGCCACGAGCGCGAACGCCACGACCAGGCGCATGCGCAGGCCCCGCAGTTGGGGGGCTCGGACCGCGAACCGGCGTCCGGTGTCCGCCTTCACCGGGCGGCGAACCGGTAGCCGAAGCCGCGGACGGTCTGGATGTGTCCCGAGTCGCCCATCTTGGAGCGCAGCCGTTTGACACAGGCGTCCACCAGGCGTGAGTCCCCGTGGTAGCTGTGCTCCCAGACCGCCTCGAGGAGTTGCTGCCGGCTGAACACCTGTCCGGGCGAGGCGGACAGGGTCAGCAGGAGGCGCACTTCGGAGGGGGCGAGCGGCACGGGGACGCCGCGCAGACTGACCGCGAACCCGGCGCGGTCGACGGCCAGGTCCCCGTAGGTCTCGATCTTCGGAATGCCCGCTTCGACGCCTCCCGCGGCCGCCCGGCGCAGGACGGCGCGGATCCGTGCGCCCAGCACGCGGGCCTGCACGGGTTTGACGACGTAGTCGTCGGCTCCCGCCTCCAGTCCTACGACGATGTCCTCGTCGTCGCCCCGGGCGGTCGCCATGATGATCGGCAGGGTCTGGTCGAGGGCGCGCATTGCGCGGCACACGTCCAGGCCGGGCATGCCGGGCAGCATCAGATCCAGCACCACCACGTCCGGCCGGAAGGACCTGAGCCGCTCCAGCCCCTCCTCCCCCGTCTCGGCGGCGGCGACCTCGTGGTCCTGACGGCGCAGGGCGAGGGCGACGCCGTCCCGGACGGCGCGGTCGTCCTCGATCAGCAGTACGCGTGGCATGGGCACAGTATCCGTACACCGTGCGGCCGTTCGGGGTTCTGTTACGGGATGATCATATTGGCCCCCACCGACCTGAGCGTTATCTGTTCGTTATCATTCGGGCCAGATCCCATCACATCCCGGTCACAACCTGAACGACCATGACCGCGCACAAAGCAACTCCCTCTCGTGGCCGTCGTCGCAGGAAGGGCTCCGGACATGCCGCCGCCCGCGGGCGGAAGAGGTCCCTGTGGGGAGGACTGGCGGCGCTGACCGTGCTCGGAGTGACGGGGCTGGCGGCCACGGGCTGGACATCCCTCGGCGAGGGCGGCGGCCATGCCGACATCGGGGACGCGACCGCCCGGCCGACGCACAGTTCCGCACCGACAGCCCGTACGAAACCGACGCCCAGCCGGTCCGCCACGGCCTCTCCCACTCCCCCGAAGCCCGACATCCCGGCCACGGGACCGGGCACGTACGTCACCGCGTCCGGCGCCAGCGCCACGGTCGGGAAGGGGAAGGTCCTGCGCTACCGGGTCGACGTCGAGAACGGCATCGACCTGTCCGCCGCGGACGTCGCGAAGCAGGTGGACCGCATCCTCGCCGACCCACGCGGCTGGACGGCCGACGGTCACTCCGCGTTCCAGCGCGTGTCGAGCGGTGCGACCGACTTCGTCGTGCGCCTGGCCACGCCCGGGACGGTGGACAAGGTGTGCGCGACGCAGGGCCTGGACACCGGGGGCCAGTACAACTGCAGTGTCAACGGGAACGTGATGGTCAACCTCCGGCGCTGGCTGCTCGCCACACCCGTCTACGCCAAGACGGTCCGCACCTACCGCGCCCTGATCATCAACCACGAGGTCGGCCACTTCCTCGGGCACGGCCACGCCGACTGCCCGGGGCCGGGCCGGCCGGCGCCCGCGATGATGCAGCAGATCAAGGGCATGCACGGGTGCGTCCCCAATGTGTGGCCCTACGACGAGGACGGCACGTACATCACCGGGCCCGCGGTCCCCTGACCGCCAGGGCCTCAGCCCTGGCCCGCGTGCAGATGGCCGTGCGAGACCTCCGGCGGACACGGTGCGCGCCTGGCCCGGCGGTCCCGTCGCCAGTCGTGGAGGGCCAGGGCGAGGGCGCACAGCACGGGGAGGAGGCCGAGGCCGACGGCGGTCGCCACGGCGGCCCGGTAGTCGTGGGGGTGGGCGCCCAGCACCACGTAGAACAGGCCGGGCAGTGCGGCCGTGCCGATCGCTCCGCCCAGTCGCTGTCCGGTCTGCAGGGCGCCGCCCGCCGCGCCCGCCATCCGGACCGGCACCTCCCGCAGGGTCATGGTGACATTGGGCGAGATGACACAGCCGCTGCCCAGACCGCCGACGAACAGGGCGGGCAGCGCGAGCCACACGGCCGTGTCGCGGGGTGCCAGTTCGAGGATCAGGGCGGTCGCGCCCAGGCCGAGGGTCACCGCGGCGAGTCCGCAGACCGTGAGCAGTCTGCCCAGACGGTCCACCAGCCGGCCCGCGATCGCCGCCGCACAGGCCGAGCCGATGGCGAACGGGGTCACCGCCAGGCCCGAACGCAGGGGTGAGTAGTCCAGGCCGTTCTGGAAGAAGAGGGCGAACACCAGCCACACACCGCTGAAGCCGACGAAGTAGAGGGTGGCGATGGCCGCTCCGACCGCATAGCCGCGGGTGCCGGCCACCAAACGGGGGTCCAGCAGCGGTTGGCCTTCACGGGCCGCGATCCTGCGTTCCCAGCGCGCGAACGCCATCAGGAAGGCCGGCCCTACGGCGAACAGCCACCACAGGTGTCGTACGCCGCCTGACTCGGCCAGCACCAGCGGGAGCATCAGTGCCAGGACTCCGCAGCCGAGCAGGACGACACCGCCGAGGTCGAGTCGTTCCCGGCGGCCGGGGGTCGCTCGGGGAAGCAGGCGGATGCCGAGCAGCAGGGCGATCGCGCCGATCGGGACATTGACGTAGAAGATCCACCGCCATCCCTGGGGGCCTCCGGCCAGGGCGAGGATGAGGCCGCCGACGACGGGGCCGACGGCGCTGGAGATGCCGACGGTGGCGCCGAACAGGCCGAAGGCGCGGCCGCGTTCGGCGCCGCGGAACATCTGCTGGATCAGCGCGGAGTTCTGCGGGGCCAGACAGCCGGCGGCGACGCCCTGGGCGAGACGGGCGACGATCAGGAAGGTGATGGTGGGGGCGGCGCCCGCCGCGGCGCTGCACAGGACGAAGGCGGTGAGGGCCAGGAGGAAGATGCGGTGGCGGCCGATCGCGTCGCCGACGCGTCCGGCGGTCACCAGGACCAGGGCGAAGGCCAGGGCATAGCCGGAGACCACCCACTGGATGGCGGGCGCGCCGGCGTGCAGGTCCCGCTGCATGGACGGGAGCGCCACGGCGACGATCGTCACGTCCAGCAGGCTCATGAACCCCGCGACCAGGGTGACCCACAGGGCCTTCCAGCGCCGGGGGTCGGTTCCGGCGTACGCCTGCGTCGGCACGGTGCCTCCTTCGCGCGATCAGGGACCGGATGAGATGAGGGTTCCCGCCCCCGTTCGCGCGACGCCATATTACTGAAACGTAACCTTCATGGGGCTACCGCGGGTAACACGCGCCTCGATACCGTCCTGACACTTCGTCTAAGAACGGCACGGGGCGCGGTGGGACGACCGCCGCCCCGTGCCGTCGGCCGCCCGAGCCGAAGGTCGAGGCTCGGCCTCCCCAGCACCGGAGGTCCGTCATGCCCGTTTCCGCACGCCTGCTCGCCGTAGCAGTCACGACCGCCGCATGCGTCGGCGCCACCGCCCTCCCCGCCACCGCGGCCTCGTCATCGGACGCCGTGGTCTCCCGTGGCGTCACGATCCCGGAGTTCTACAACCCGCCCGCCTCCCTGCCGTCCGCCGACGGCGCCCTCGTACGCAGCGAACCGCTCCCCCTCGCGCTGAGCCTGCCGGGCGTCGACGGGCCACTGCCGGGCACCGCCACCCGGCTGATGTACAAGTCGACCGATTCGGGCGGACGTCCGATGGCGGTCACCGGCGCCTACATCGAGCCGACCACCGCCTGGAAGGGCAGCGGCGCCCGGCCACTGGTCGCCGTGGCGCCCGGCACGATGGGGCAGGGCGACCAGTGCGCGGCCTCCCTCGGCCTGCAGCACCCGCTGGTCCTCAACGGGCAGACGGTGTCCGTCGGTTACGAGGACCTGGCGATCTACCGCCTCCTCGCCCAGGGCATCGCGGTCGTCGTCACCGACTACGCCGGACTGGGCACGACGGACCGGCTGCACACGTACGTCAACCGGGTCGACGAGGGCCACGCCGTGCTCGACGCCGTCCGCGCGGCCCGCTCCCTGCCCGGGACGTCGATCACCTCCGCGTCCCGGGTGGGCCTGTTCGGGTACAGCCAGGGCGGCGGGGCGACCGCGTCCGCCGCCGAGCTGCAGCCCTCCTACGCTCCCGACGTCACCCTCTCCGGAACGTACGCGGGTGCCCCGCCGGCCGATCTGGCCGAGGTCACCGAGGCGATCGACGGCAGCGAACTCGCCGGCGCGCTGGGCTGGTCGGTCAACGGCTTCCTGGAGTCCGACCCCGCGCTGAAGCCGATCGCCGACGCCCATCTCAACGCGGCGGGCCGGGCGGCGCTCAAGGATCTGTCGACGATGTGCGTCGGCGACGCGCTCTTCGCCTACGGCGGAGCGCACAGCACCCGTTGGACCACGGACGGCCGCTCCCTCAGCGACATCATCCGGTCGGAGCCGGCGCTCACGGCCTTCCTGGCCGAACAGCGCATCGGCACGCTGGAGCCCGCGTCGCCGGTCCGGGTGGCGACGGGAACCAGCGACAACCTCGTACCGCACGCCCAGGCGCGCCGGCTCGCCGTGGACTGGTGCGCCAAGGGGGCGGACGTGACGTACAAACCGGTCCGGCTGCCCGATCTGGGCAGTGCGCTGATCAACCACTTCACGCCGCTGCTCACCGATCAGGGCGACGCGATCTCCTGGCTGACCGACCGGCTCGACGCCCAGCCGGCCACCTCCAACTGCGCGGATCTTCCGGGGCTTTCCTGATCGACTACAGCTGAATGGCGCCGCTGGCCGCACAGGCCTTGGCCGCCAGTCCTTCGGGGCCCGGGTCCGGCCGGAGCAGGTGGGCCACGACCTCGGCCGTGGCCCGGTGCCAGTCGCCGCTGCGGCGGAGCATCGCGTGGCCTCCGCCGCGGAGCATCACCACGCCCGCCGGGGTCCCGGCCTCCCGGGCCCGGCGCACGTAGTCGACCGACTCCGCGGGGGCGGTGACGCGATCGCGATCGCCGTGCAGGAGCACGATCGGCACCTCGCCGAGATGGGCGACGGGGTCCTCGGGCGGGCACCACGGAGCGAGTGCCAGCACGCCCCGCACCAGGGGGTGGGACGCGGCCCGCAGGGCTGCCCTGGCGCCCATCGAGTGCCCGACGAGGACCACCGGGGCCTCGGCCAGTTCCGCCAGTTCGTCGAGGGCGCGCAGGGCGTCGTCGGCCGGGTCTCCGGTGTTCCAGCCCCGGTAGCGGTAGTGGACCTCGCCCAGCAGGACGTCCGCGGGCGCGGCCGTCGCGGCGGCCCGCAGCACGGGGTGCATACGGAGCGCGGCCGGCTGCCAGGGGCGCGCCGCGCGGCGGCTCACCTCCTGGCCGCCGTGCAGCGTCACGATCGCGGCGGACGCCGGCTGCTCGGGGGCGTGCCGCACGATCAGCGCGGACTCCTTGCGTTGCACGTACCCACCTTGCCTCATCGCCGCGAAGGCTCGCGCCCGGGGGCTGCCCGTATGCGCCCGGCAGCGCCATGGCCCGCGAGCCCGTCGGGGGCGCACGCATGACCCGGTGAGCCCTGTGTGCGCCTCCACGTCGGTGGGGAAAATGCGCCGTGTCGACGGTCCCCGGCCCGGAGCGTCGCGCTCCTCAGCTCCAACTGGTCGAGAAAGCAGGTCGGCTCCCGTGCTGTTGCGTCTGCCCGAGTCCGTGTCCGAAGCGCAGGAGTGTCTGGCGGAGGGAGCGGTGCCTGTCGGCGGGGCCACGCTGGTGTGGGCGGGGTGGCAGCGGGACGGGTTCCCCGAACGGGCGATGTCGCTGCGCAACCTGCCGGAGGCGAACGTGATCGCGCGCGGCACTCTGGGCTCCGCCGTGGTGCTGAACCGGATCGACGAGCGGGTCCCGGAGGTGCTTCGGCAGGCGGCCGCTCGGATCGGCACCGGAGCCGTGCGCCGGACGGCCACCGTGGGGGGCAACATCGTCGGCAGCGCGCTGCGCTGTCTGCTGCCCGCCGCGCTGGCGCTGGACGCGCGGGCCACGGTCCTCGACCGGGACCGGGTCTTCGAGACCGACCTCGCCGAACTCCTGGCCAAGCAGCACCTGTTGCTCAGCCTGCACTGGCGTGAGCCGGTCGCCACCAGCTACCGCAAGCTGGCGGAGGAGGCCGGCGGGCCGCCGCCGTTCGTCGTCGCGGCCGCGCTGCACGCCGACGACGAGGGGGGCGGCCGCCGCCTGCACGTCGCCGTGCGTGACGGCTACGACGTGCTCGCCGGCAGCGTCCCTCGGGGCGACGGGGTCGAGGACACGCTCGACGCCCTGCGAGAGACGACGATCGGCTCGCTGCCGGACACGAGGTGGGGCGTCGTACGGGAACACGCCACTGATCTGCTGGCTCGCCCTGTCGGCCGTTGAAACGCTCGGGCGCGTCGGCCGGCCCCGTCATACTGTGCGCATGGGTCTTGGGGTGGTCACCGCGGTCCTCTACTGCCTCCAGTTCAGCGGGGAGTTGAGCGACGGGGAGGTCGAGCGCATCGCGGCCATGGTTCTGGAACGACCCTTCTACGACCTCACCGTCGAGGAGCAGTACGCAGGCATCGAGGCCGTCCTCGCCGCGCCGGCCTGGGACGAGGATCTGTCCTGGCAGCCGCACGACGAGACGGCGGTACGGGACTTCCTGCGACGCCTGTTGGAGCGGCTGAACGCGCTGCGGCCGTGGCAGGAACCGCCGTACCGGAGCATCGGGTTGGACCGGTGGGAGGAGTACAGGCGCGGGGTGCTGCTGGCTCATGTACGGCTGTACGCGCCGCCTCAGGACCCGATGTTCTCGCGTCTGCGGAGCGTCCCCGGGGACGAGCACGCGCTGCGGGCGACGGTGCTGCGTCTGCGCTCCGGGGACGAAGTCGCCCTGGTGGCACCGCCGTTGTCGGACGACGGTGACGCGGTGCTCATGGCGGTGGCGCCGCATCGGCCCGCGGCGGACGTGATCGAGGCGTTCGTCGCCCATACGGGGTATGCGCGGGAGCGGGTCTCCCCGGCGGTGCGGACGCGATGGGGATGGCGGAGGCGGAACGGGAGGGCGCTGCCCTCAGGGGTGCGGCCGACGCCCGGGTGACCGGCGTCAGTCCGCCGCCTTGCGGGCCAGCGCGTTGTTGTCGATCGAGTTGTGGACGCTGAAGCTCACCGCGTCCGAGCGGTAGCGGTCGTCCGACCACTCCACCGGGCGCCCCTCGCGGGTCGTGGTCACGCGGCGGACGCGGAGCAGGGGGCTGGTGCGGCGGATGCCGAGGAGTTCGGCGTCCTGGGCGCTCGCCGCGACCGCGTCGATGACGTGCTCGCCGTAGGCGAAAACGAGGCCCGTGCTGTCGTAGAGCCGCTGGGTGACCGAGGCGGCGTCGGGGTCGATGGCTTCGACGGCCGGGGAGATCCAGTCGGCGTAGACCGTGCGCTCCACCAGGACCGGCTCGCCGTCCAGGCCGCGCACGCGCAGGACGTGCAACACCCTTGTGCCCTCGCGCAGTTGGAGGCGGGCGGCGTCCGTCGCGGTGGCGGGGAGGTACTCCTGGGACACGACGCGTCCCGTCGCCTCCCGGCCCATCGCGCGGGCCCACTGGGCGAAGCTGCGCAGTTCGGCGAAGCTCTGGCTGCGGCGGCTGGCGAGGACGACCCGGCGGGCGCCCTGGCGGGAGCCGATCAGGCCTTCCGCGGTCAGGGCGGCGACCGCCTGGCGGACGGTGCCGCGCGAGACGTCGAACCGGGCGGCGAGTTCGGTCTCGGAGGGCAGCCTGCCGCCCACCGCGTACTCCTCGCGGTCGATCGCCCGTCGCAGTTCGTCGGCGATCTCCTCGTGTCGCGTCGGCACCGTTTCCCTCCGAGTCGGCAGCTGTGCACAGCGTGACCACCCTAATCGAGACCGGCGGGTGACTGCGCTTACCCCGAACTGTGCAGGGATTGGGAGGTCACAATTTCGCCACTGTTTACGAACGCGTCACCACAGGCAGCATTACTGAGGCCAACTTGTTCAGACAAGTTCTCCCCTCTTGCACGTCCCTGCTCCCCCTCCTGGAGTCCCCGTGTCCCAGTCGAGAACAGCCGTCCTGACCGGCTCCCTCGCCGTCGTCGCCGCACTCGCCCTGAGTGCCTGCGGCGCCGCTCCCGACAACGCGTCGACGACCGCCGACGGCAAGAACGCCGCCACCGCCACCTCCGCGGCCGACCTCGGTGGCATGGACGCGCTCGTGAAGGCGGCCAAGAAGGAGGGCACGCTGCACGCCATCGCGCTGCCCCGCGACTGGGCCAACTACGGCGCCCTGATCGACGGCTTCACGAAGAAGTACGGCATCAAGATCCAGGTCGAGAACCCGGACGGTTCCAGCCAGGACGAGATCAACGCCGTCACCTCGCGCAAGGGCCAGGACCGAGCGCCCGACGTCCTCGACCTCGGCTCCTCCTTCGCCCTCAGCGCCGCCCAGCAGGGCCTGCTCGCGCCGTACAAGGTGGCCTCGTACGCCGACATCCCGAGCGGGCAGAAGGACACCCAGGCCCGCTGGTACAACGACTACGGCGGCTACATCTCGATCGGCTGCGACGCCAAGCGCGTCAAGACCTGTCCGACCACGTTCGCGGATCTCCTCAAGCCGCAGTACAAGGGGCAGGTCGCGCTCAACGGCAACCCGACCAAGTCGGGTTCGGCCTTCGGCGGCGTGTACGCGGCCGCACTGGCCAACGGCGGTTCCTTCGACGACATCCAGCCGGGTCTGGACTTCTTCGCCAAGCTGAAGAAGAACGGCAACTACACGCCCGTCGAGTCCACTCCGGCGACCGTCGAGAAGGGCGAGACGCCGATCAGCATCGACTGGGACTACCTCAACGCCGGGTACGCCGACGAGTTCAAGTCGAAGGGCGTCGACTGGAAGGTGTCGGTGCCGTCCGACGGCCAGTTCTCCCAGTACTACTCGCAGGCCATCAACAAGGACGCCCCGCACCCGGCGGCCGCCCGTCTGTGGCAGGAGTACCTCTACAGCACCGAGGGCCAGAACCTGTGGCTGGGGGGCTACGCCCGCCCGGCGCTGATGACCTCCATGGAGAAGGCCGGCACACTCGACAAGACGGCCGCGGCCAAGCTGCCGAAGGTCTCCGGTACGCCGTCCTTCCCGACCGAGGCCCAGCAGAGCAAGGCCAAGACGGTCATCGCGCAGGGCTGGGCGAAGGCCGTCTCCGGATGACGGCCACCCTCACGGGCGTGGACGTGGCGCCGCCGGTCGCTTCGGCGAAGCGGCGGCGCCGTGCCCCCGGCTGGCTCGCCGTCGTCCCGCTGCTCGTGTTCACCGCGATCGCCTTCGGGGTCCCGGCGGTCGCCATGCTGGACGGCGCCTTCAGCGTCAAGAACCAGGCGACGGGCGCCAGTTCGTACAGCACGGAGAACCTGACGACCTCGCTGCACGGCGCCTATCTCACCGCCCTGCTCGGCAGCGTCAAGCTGTCGGCCGTGTCCGCCGGCCTCGGCGCGCTGCTCGGGCTGCCGCTCGCGCAGGTCGTCGTGACCTCCCGCTTCCGGGCGCTGCGCGAGGCGGTCCTCACCGCGTCCGGGGTGCTCGCCAACTTCGGAGGTGTCCCGCTGGCCTTCGCCTTCGTGGCCACACTCGGCAACGCCGGTGTGCTGACCATCCACCTGGGCCTCAAGGACACGGGCTGGGACCTCTACAGCTTCTGGGGCCTGGTCATCGTCTACCTGTACTTCCTCATCCCCCTGATGGTCCTCACCATCACCCCGGCCCTGGACGGCCTGCGCTCGCAGTGGCGCGAGGCCGCGCAGAACAACGGGGCCACCGCCGTGCAGTACTGGCGGCACATCGCCCTGCCCGTACTGCTGCCCTCGCTGCTCGGCGGACTCGTGCTCCTCTTCGGCAGCGCGTTCGCCGCGTACGCCACCGCCGCGGCCATGGTGGGCAGTTCGGTGCCGCTGGTCACCCTGCAGATCGCCGACGCCATCTCCGGCAATGTGCTGGTCGGCCAGGAGAACGTGGCCCTCGCCCTCAGCCTCGACATGGTCCTGGTCGCGGGCCTCGTCATGGCCGTGTACCTGCCCCTGCAACGACGGAGTGCGCGATGGCTCGCCTGAATCCGTGGCGGTGGGTCGTCCTCGGCCTCGCCGCGCTGTACTTCCTGGTGCCGCTGGCCGCATCCGTGGTCTTCACCGTGGACGTGCCCGGGCAGGGCGTCACCTTCGACGCCTACTCCCAGATCGTCTCCACCGACGGCTTCGTCTCCAGCCTGCTGCTCTCCCTGGAGCTGGCACTCGCGACCATCGCGATCGTGCTGCTGCTGATGGTGCCCGCCATGGTGGCGCTACGGCTCGGCGCGCCCCGGCTGCGGCCCGTGGTCGAGGTGATCTGCCAACTGCCGCTGGTCGTCCCGCCCATCGCGTTCGTCGCCGGCATCTCGACCGTCCTGAAGTGGGGTCCCGAGTATCTGTCGCGGACCCCGCTGTTCGAGACGTTCGTGGCGATCCAGAACCCCGGCTTCCCGTTCGTGCTGGTCATGGCGTACGTCGTGATGGCGCTGCCGTTCGTGCACCGGTCGCTGGACGCCGGGCTGCGGGCCATCGACGTGCGGACCCTGGTGGAGGCGGCCCGCAGCTGCGGCGCGAGCTGGCCGCAGGCGCTCGTACGGACCGTGCTGCCGAACCTGCGCGGGGCGCTGCTGAACGCGGCCTTCCTCACCCTCGCCCTGGTCCTGGGCGAGTTCACCGTCGCCCAGCTGCTCGGCTTCCAGCCGTTCGCCGTGTGGATCTACAGCGTCGGCGGCTCGCAGGCCCAGCTGTCCGTCGCCGTGTCCGTGCTCAGCCTGCTCGTCACATGGGCCTTGCTCCTCGCGCTCGCCGGTGTCGGCGGGCGGACCCGTACCGCTTCGTCCCGAGGATGAACCATGACCGCCACCACGCTTGAGAAGGCCACGCTCGACAAGGCCGCCACCGTCGAATTCCGCGGACTGCGCCGGGAGTTCGGGGCGACCGTCGCCCTGGACGGGCTCGATCTGACCGTACGGCCCGGGGAGTTCCTCGCGCTGCTGGGCCCGTCCGGGTGCGGCAAGACGACTGCGCTGCGCATGCTCGCCGGGTTCGAACACCCCGACTCCGGTGCGGTGTTGGTCGACGGCAAGGACGTCACCGACGTACCGGCCCACCGCCGGGACGCCGGAATGGTCTTCCAGTCGTACAGCCTCTTCCCGCATCTCAACGCGCTCGACAACGTCGCCTTCGGACTGCGGATGCGCAAGGTGTCCAAGACCGAACGGCGGTTCCGCGCGAACGAGTTGCTCCACCTGGTCGGGCTCGGCGACAAGGGCGAGCGGTTTCCGCACCAGCTCTCCGGCGGCCAGCAGCAGCGCATCGCACTCGCCCGGGCCCTCGCGCTGCGGCCGCGGGTCCTGCTGCTGGACGAGCCGCTGTCCGCGCTGGACGCCAAGGTACGGCTCACGCTGCGCGAGGAGATACGCCGACTGCAGCAGGAACTCGGCATCACCACGCTCTTCGTGACGCACGATCAGGAGGAGGCCCTGTCCGTCGCCGACCGGGTGGCCGTGATGCACGCCGGGCGGCTCGAACAGTGCGCCGAGCCCGCCGAGTTGTACGGGCGGCCCGCGACCGCGTTCGTCGCCGAGTTCGTGGGCACGATGAGCCGGATTCCCGGGCACTTGTCCGGGGAGACGGTGGAGGTGCTCGGGCTGCGGCTGCCCGCCGACGGAACGCTGCCCCAGGCGGGCGAGGTCGACGTGCTGGTGCGGCCGGAGGCCGTGCACGTCGGCGCGGACGACACCGGTGACGCGACGGTGATCGCCACGGCGTTCCTCGGCGCGTCGACCCGGCTGACCGTGCGTCTCGCCGACGGCACCGAGATCAAGGCCGACCTGCCCACCCACGAGGCCTCCGCGCTGGGCGCCGGGGCGGCCGTACGGGTGTCGCTGCCCGAGCGGCCGGTGCTGGTCGCCGAACGAGCGGCCTGAGCCAGGCACCCGCCTTTTCCTCGTGGGAAATCCCCTCGTGGGAAATCCCCTCGCAGGGAATTCCTCGTAGGAAATCCCCACCCGCGCCTCCCCCCACACGAAAGCTGAGACCGTGACCCAACCCGCGCTCCAGGCCGTCCTGTTCGACATGGACGGCACGCTCGTCGACACCGAGCGGCTGTGGTGGGAGGCGGTGCAGGACATCGCCACCGGCCTCGGCAGACCGCTGACCGAGGCCGACCAGCCGGAGGTGCTCGGCAGGCCGGTCGAGTACACCGCCGACTGGCTGGGCGCGCTCACGGGGGCACCGGATCTCGGCGACCGGCTGCACGACGAGTTCACCGAGCGCGTCCGCACCGGCATCGTGCCGCGCCCCGGCGCGCTCGCCCTCCTGGACGCCCTCGCCCGGGACGGCGTCCCGACCGCCCTGGTCACCGCCTCGCCCCGGTCGGTCGCCGACAGCGTGCTGGCGGTGCTCGGTGCCGACCGTTTCCGGGTCTCCGTCACCGCGGACGACACCGCCCGTACCAAGCCCGACCCCGACCCCTACCTCGCCGCCTGCCGCGTCCTCGGCGTCGACCCGGCCCGCTGCGTCGCCGTCGAGGACACACCCACGGGCGTCCACTCGGCCGAGGCCGCCGGGTGCGCGGTCCTGGCCGTGCCGTCGCTCGCCCCCATCGAGGCGGCGGCCGGGCGGACGGTCGTGGCCAGCCTGGAGGAGGTGACGCCGGAGCGGCTGCGGGACCTGGTCCGGCCCCGACTGCGCGTGCTGAGCTGGAACCTCTGGTACGGCGGTGCGAAGGTGGACGACCACCGTGCCAAGCAGCTCAAGGTCGTCCTGGACACCGAGGCCGACGTGGTCGGGCTCCAGGAGACGGCCGGCACCTCGGCCCGCGAGCTCGCCGACGCGCTGGGCTGGCACCATCACCAGGCCGGCGAGAACCTCGGCATCATCAGCCGCCACCCGATCACGGCCCGCCTCGGCGATCCCGAGGTCGGCTTCTACGGGGCGGCCGGCGCCCGCATCCGCATCGGCTCACACGAGGTGGACGTCTGGACGGCCCACCTGCACTGCACGCCGTACGGGCCCTACGAGGCCGCCTTCGACCGGCTCGCGCCCGCCGAACTGGTCGCCCACGAGGGGGTACGGCTGGCCCAGATGCGGGAGGCGCTGCGGTGGATCGCCGAGGCGGCCGGCGCCACGACGCCCGTCGTCCTCACCGGCGACTTCAACTGCCCCTCCCACCTGGATTGGCCGGACGTGGCCTGGCCGGTGACGAAGGCCGCCGAGGAGGCCGGGCTGCGCGACTCGTACCGCGAGGCCCGTCCCGACCCGGTCCGCGACCCCGGCCACACCTGGTCGCCGGTCCACGTCCGACACGAGAACGACACCTCGCTGCCGGAACCGCAGGACCGGATCGACTACGTCCTGCACAACGGGCGCGGTCTCACCGTCGTCGACTCGCGCACCGTCGTCACCGGTGTCCCGCGCCCCTGGCCGGACGTCGCCGACAACGACTGGCCGTCCGACCACGCGGCGGTGCTCACGACGTTCGAGCTGAACCCGCCGGAATGAGGACGCCGGTGTGCGGTCACCCGGCGGCGTTGTCGACGCGCAGGCGCACCTGTTCCTCGAGCCGTTCCAGGCTGTCGTCGAGGGCCCGGCGTGCCGCCGCCCCGCCCGGGTCGTGGGCGTCGTCGAAGAAGGACAGGTGCACGGTGACCTCGCTCGTGCCGACGTCGCCGCCCGCGACCTGGAGCCAGCCGGCGTAGCCGCCCTCGCCGCGGGTGCCCCACTCCAGGCGCATCGCGTCGCGGCGCGGGCGCAGGACCGCGGGCGTGTCCTGGTCGGTGCCGTCCTCGTGGACGGTGACGGCAGGCGGGTCGTCGGGCCGTACGTGCAGTGCGTGCGGGAGCCAGCCGTCGAGCTGGTCGACGTTGGCGGCCTGGTCGTAGACGTGCTCGGGCAGGGCGGGCATGGTGCGGGAGCGTTCGTACTCGGTCATCGTCGATCACCTCCGGCGTGGTGTTCACAGCACACGCCGCGTGCCCTTTTTTGTCCCTCCGACACACCCGTTCCAGGTGCCCGAACGGTCTTCGGCAGTCGCTGTTCGTGCATCATCCGTCAGTCCCGAAGACTCCCGTCCCGCGCCACACCACCGCGCCTACCGTCCGAGGACCGGACGGGCCGACAGCCGTGGGCCCGCCGCAGCCGACAAGCGAGATGAAGGGGTGGGCGCGATGGCGAGTGTGGAAGTGTCGATGAAGGAGATGATGGCCGGGGTCGAGGGGTCGCTGGGGGCCGCGGTGGTCGACTACACCAGCGGGATGGCCCTCGGCACGCTGGGCGGCGGGAAGGACCTCGATCTGACCGTCGCCGCGGCCGGGAACACGGACGTGATCCGGGCCAAGATGCGCACGATGGAGCAGCTCGGTCTCAAGAGCCGGATCGACGACATCCTGATCACGCTGGAGAAGCAGTACCACCTGATCCGGCTGGTGGCCGGACGCAACGGGAACGGTCTGTTCCTCTACCTGGTGCTGGACAAGGAGCGCTCGAACCTGGCGATGGCCCGTCACCAGCTCAAGCGCGTCGAGGAGCAACTCGAGGTCTGAGCCGGCCCGCAGCCCGGGTGTCGTGCGCCCACGATGTGAAGACTTCTTCAAGTCACCACATCAGCATGATCCCAAGTCATGCCTGCGCATGACCCCGGGCCGGGAGGATTCGGCTACGAAGGCCGGCTGCGGCGGCGTCCTCGGGGCGCCGCCGCTCCGAGGCAACCGCACCCGACGGGGCAGGGAGAGAGCGCTCATGCAAGTCCCCCTCTACCAGGCCAAGGCGGACTTCTTCCGCATGCTCGGGCATCCCGTGCGCATCAGGGTCCTGGAGCTGCTCCAGCACGGGCCGGTCCCGGTGCGGGACCTGCTCGCCGACATCGAGATCGAGCCGTCCAGCCTCTCGCAGCAGCTCGCGGTGCTGCGCCGCTCGGGCATCGTCGTGTCCATCCGGGAGGGCTCGACCGTCAGCTATGCCCTGGCCGGAGGCGATGTCGCCGAGCTGCTGCGCGCGGCCCGCCGCATCCTGACCGAGCTGCTCGCCGGACAGAACGAGCTGCTCGCCGAGCTTCGGCAGGCCGACACCGCTCCCCCGCCGGTGTCGACGAGCAGCCCCGGCTGAACATGCCGGTGGTTACTCCGCCCGAGTGGTGGATCCGTTCGGGCGGTCGTAGCGTCGAAGCGGGGACAACTGCTGGTGGCTCGCGGCCGGGAGCGGACATGCGCGGATACGCACTCACTACGGCGGTGGCGCTCTGTTTCGCCGCCTCCCTCACTGCGGCCGCGGCGGCGCCTCCGTCGGCGGCCCGGGCGGCGTCGAACGCTGCCTCGCAGGCCACGCGGCGGCCCGCGGTGCCGGTGATCGTCGACTGCTTCTGGCATGCGCGGGTGCGCCCGGCCGACTTCATACTCGCGTGCGGAGACGGCAACAGCCGTCTGGCCTCGCTGCATTGGACCCGGTGGGGGCAGCACTCGGCGCGGGCGGAGGGTGTGAACTCGGTCAACGACTGCAAGCCGTACTGTGCGGCGGGGCGCTTCCACGAGTACGCCGTCGTCGTACGGCTGGATCATGTGCGGCCGTGGAAGAAGCACCCGCAGGTGCGGCACTACGACCGGATGACCCTGGTGTATCCCGGCAACCGGCCCGACTCGTTCCCGCAGACGGTGGTCTATCCGCTGTGGGACTGATGCGCGACGGTTGTGGGGCTGACCTCGGTGTCAGCGTTTGTCGTCGGCGTCTGCCGTCTTGTCCAGGGGTGAGCGGCCCTGTGGGGACTCGGCGGCGGTGAGGTGTCCGAGGACCGCGACGAGTTCCTGACAGGCCTGTTCCACCGAGCGTCTGGTGTTGAGCTGCTCGGTGATCACGGCCGACAGGAGCAGCGCGGTCAGGGCCATCGCGCCGTTGAAGGCCTGGAGCTTGATCATCACCTCGACGCCGGTCAGCCGGGCGAAGGGGCCGACTTGCTCCGTGGCGGCGACCGTGGCCATGACGGAGGCGAAGAGGGCGCACAGCATGCTGCCGGCGAGCTGGAAGCGGAGGGCCGCCCAGATCAGCAGCGGGTAGACGAGGAACAGCAGGCTGACCGAGCTGTGGGTGGCGAAGGGGACGATCCCGCAGGCGATGAGGGTGAGGCCCACGGCCTCCTTCCAGCGGGGGGTGCGCGGCGGCCAGTGGGCGCGGCGCAGCACCAGCAGGACCGGGGTGACGATCAGGACGCCCATCGCGTCGCCGGCCCACCAGGTCGACCAGACGAACCAGAAGCCGCTGCCGGCGAGTTCGCCGGTGAGGACGAGCAGGCCGGCGCCGGCGGTCGCGCTGACCAGCATGGCGGTCAGGGCGCCGAGGAAGACCAGCTCGACGCCGTCGCGCAGCCGGGCGAGGTCGGTGCGGAAGCCGACCCTGCGCAGCAGGTAGTAGGCGCACACGGGAGCGGCGGTGTTGCCCACCAGGGTGCCGATGACGGCGGGCTGGATGGAGGTGATCGACATCACGACGGCCAGGGCACCGAGTGCGATGCCGGGCCAGGAGCGCATGCCGAACAGCAGCAGACAGGCCAGCGCGACGCCGGTGGGCGGCCAGATGGGGGTGACCACCACCCCGTCGACCACGAGCTGTCGCATCAGCCCCAGCCGCCCGGCCGCGAAGTAGCAGGCGGCGACGGCCGGCGTCCCCAGGACGAAGCCCATGGGCCGGCGCAGAACGTCGGAACTACCCACCACAGCAGCCATCAGACACCGGGGGCGGCTTCTCGGCGAGGCGAGCGACCGGTGGCCCGGGCCACCGGCCGATGGCCCGACCGGTCGTGGCGGATGACCGAGGGACACCCGAGGTCACACCGAGAGCCTGGGCACGCGGCGCATCGCCGACCAGCGGACCCTCGGCCGCCCCTCGCGGCGGGCGAGCGGCGGGCCTCCCGAGCCGGGGCCGATGATCAGGGCCTCCGGGGGCAGGTCCCCAGCGGCCCGGTCCCCTGCCCGAGGCGGGGCCCTCGTCGGCCGGTGGCCGGCCGCCACGACCGCGCAGATGGGACGGGTCACAGCCGAGACCGACCCGCCCTGCCCGTCTGCCCCGAAACCGGCGCCCGCCCCGCCGCACAACGGAACACCGCCCCGCACGGCCGGCGCGCCGTCCCCCGTCCTACGCCTGAAGGCCCGGACCGTCGTGGCCCACCACCAGAACCGCCGCGTCGTCCTCGTGCCCGACGCGTTCCGCCACCTTCATCACGGCTGCCGCGAGGGAGCCCGCCTCCATGCCGGCCACCGCTGCGATGCCGGCCAGGCGGACGACGTGGTCCAGGCCCTCGTCGACGCTCAGGGACGGGCCCTCGACCACGCCGTCCGTGAGGAGGACGAAGACGCCACCGGTGGTGAGGCGGTGGCGGGTGACCGGGAAGTCGACGCCTTCCTGGATGCCCAGCGGGGGGCCGCCCTCGTCCTCGGCGATGCCGGAGCGGCCGTCCGCCGTGGCCCAGATGTGCGGGATATGTCCCGCCCGGGCGCTCTCCAGGATCCCGGTGGAGGGGTCGAGCCGCATGAAGGTGCAGGTCGCGAAGAGGTCGGTGCCGAGGGAGAGGAGCAGGTCGTTGGTGCGGGCGAGGAGTTCCCCCGGCTCGCTCGTCACGGAGGCGAGGACGCGCAGGCCGACTCGGACCTGGCCCATGAAGGCGGCCGCCTCGATGTTGTGGCCCTGCACATCGCCGATGGACAGCCCGATCCGCCCGTCGGGCATGGTGAAGGCGTCGTACCAGTCGCCGCCCACGTTGAGGCCGTGGTAGGCGGGCGCGTACTGGACGGCCAGATGGAAGCCCTCGGAGTCGGGCAGGTCCCGGGGGAGCATGCCGCGCTGCAGGGCGATCGCCAGTTCGACCCGGGAGCGCTGCAGCTGCGCGAGCTCTCGGGCCTGGGCGGTCAGCGAACCGAGTCTGGCGAGCAGCTCGTCGCCGTCCTCCGTCTCGCGTATGAGGGACATGCATCACTCCGGCGAGGCCGTGGGCCGTGGCCCCTTCAGCGCAAAACCACCGATTTCTGGTCTAAGAGGATGATAGCGACAGTGAGGAGTGAGCCGACGGGCGTCCGCCGGCTCACCTGGCCGAGAAGCAGTTGCGTCAGCCGCCGAGCGCCGCGTCCACCACGTCCTTGGCCTCCTCCTGCACCTGCCGCAGATGGTCGGCGCCACGGAACGACTCGCCGTAGATCTTGTACACGTCCTCCGTGCCGGAGGGGCGGGCCGCGAACCAGGCGTTCTCGGTGGTCACCTTGATGCCGCCGATGGCCGCGCCGTTGCCCGGCGCCTCGGTGAGGACGCCGGTGACCGCCTCTCCCGCGAGGGTGTCGGCGGTGACCTGGGCCGGCGACAGCTTCGCCAGCAGCGCCTTCTCCTCGCGGGACGCCGGGGCGTCGATGCGGGCGTAGGCGGGCGCGCCGAAACGGTCGGTCAGGGCCGCGTAGTGCTCCGAGGGTGTCTTCCCGGTGACCGCGGTGATCTCGGAGGCGAGCAGCGCCAGGATGATGCCGTCCTTGTCGGTGGTCCACACGGACCCGTCCCGGCGCAGGAAGGACGCGCCCGCCGACTCCTCGCCGCCGAATCCGATCGAGCCGTCAACCAGTCCGTCCACGAACCACTTGAACCCGACGGGCACCTCGTCCAGCCGGCGCCCGAGGTCGGCGGCGACCCGGTCGATCATCGAGGACGACACCAGGGTCTTGCCGACGCCCGCCTCGGCGGGCCACCGCTCCCGGTGGCTGTACAGGTAGGAGATCGCGACGGCCAGATAGTGGTTGGGGTTCATCAGGCCCGCGTCCGGGGTGACGATGCCGTGCCGGTCGGCGTCGGCGTCGTTGCCGGTGGCGATCGTGAAGCGGTCGCGCTGGTCGATGAGCGAGGCCATCGCGTACGGCGACGAGCAGTCCATGCGGATCTTGCCGTCCCAGTCCAGCGTCATGAACCGCCAGGTGGGGTCGGTGAGCGGGTTGACCACGGTCAGGTCGAGCCGGTGCTGTTCGGCGATCCGGCCCCAGTAGGCGACCGAGGCCCCGCCGAGCGGGTCGGCGCCGATGCGGATGCCGGCGTCGCGGACGGCGTCCAGGTCGAGGACGTTCGGCAGGTCGGCGACGTAGGCGCCGAGGTAGTCGTGGCGCCCGGTGGTCTCCGCGGCGAGGGCCCGGGTGTACGGGATGCGGCGTACGTCCTTCAGGCCGCTCGCGATGATCTCGTTGGCCCGGTCCTGGATCCAGGACGTCGCGTCGGAGCCCGCCGGGCCGCCGCTGGGCGGGTTGTACTTGAAGCCGCCGTCGGCGGGCGGGTTGTGCGAGGGGGTGACCACCACTCCGTCGGCGAGGCCGGAGGTGCGGTCCCGGTTGTGGGTGAGGATGGCGAGCGAGACCGCGGGGGTGGGCGTGTAGCCGTCCGCACTGTCGATGAGGACGGTGACCTCGTTGGCCGCGAACACCTCCAGGGCGGTGACCCGGGCGGGCTCGGACAGGGCGTGGGTGTCGGCGCCGAGGAAGAGCGGGCCGTCGGTGCCCTGCCGGGCTCGGTACTCGCAGATCGCCTGGCTGGTGGCGGCGATGTGGTCGTCGTTGAACGCCGTGTTCAGCGACGATCCGCGGTGCCCCGACGTACCGAACGCCACCCGCTGCCCCGGGTCGGCCGGGTCCGGGTGCAGCGCGTAGTACGCGGTGACCAGCCGGGCGACGTCGACGAGGTCCTCGGGGCCGGCCGTCCTGCCCGCTCGCTCGTGCTGCATGTGCCCGCTCCTCCACATCGGTTGACCAAAACGCTTGCCGCCCCATCTTCCCTCGCCAGGATGGCTGCTAGCGAGAGCGGGTCAGTGCCCGGACGGTGCCAGCAGCGCGCAGACGAAGTTCTCCTGAACGGCACGCAGCCGCCGCAGCAGGTCGGGCTTGAGGGTCTCGTTGATCTGGGTGGTGACGGAGAAGGTCAGCGAGCGGCGGCCGTCCGGCGTGGCGGCGATGAGCTGGGTGTAGCCGGGGAAGTTGCCGGTGTGCCCGAGGACGACACCGCAGCGGGTGGTGTAGCGGAACAGCGCGAGGCCGACGGAGTTGCGACCGGGGCCCGCAGGTTCGGACGCGCCGGCGATCCACTGCCGCTGCTGCCGTACGACGTTCCCGCCGTCCCTGCCGTAGAGCGCGCCGCCCGCGTAGCCGCGGATGAAGCGGGTCATGTCGGCGGGCGTGGAGATGATGCCTCCCGACGCCCAGGAGCCGGAGGCGCCGAGGACCTCGCTCACGTCCTCCGGGGGCGCGGGCGGGGTCACGTCGTAGCCGTGCAGATAGGGCTCGGGGATGCGGTAGCCCTGGGGCAGGCTCGTGGCATGCAGGGCGAGCGGCCGGTAGACCAGTTCGCGCAGGAGTGTCTCGTACGGGGTGGCGGTGGCCGCCTCCGCCATCAGGGCGACGGCGATGTTGTCCGAGTTGGAGTACAGGTACCGGCTTCCCGGGGGGAAGTTCAGGGGCCGGCCGGCGACGAAGTCGAGCAGGCGGCGGGAGTCGAAGTGGTGCCGTGGGTCGGCGGCGAGGATGCTGCGGAACTCGGCGGACTCCGTGTAGTCCGGCAGGCCGCTGGTGTGGTTGAGGAGTTGACGGAGCGTCACCCGGTGCCAGGCTGTGGGCAGTTGGGGCAGGCGCTGCCCGATGGTCTCGTCCAGGCGGAGGGCGTGCCGGTCGACCAGGCTCAGCGCCACCGCCCCGCTGAACGCCTTGGCCGTGCTGGCGATGCGCATGTGGTCGTCGGGGTGCGGTCTGCGGCCCGTGGCGAGGTCCGCGACACCGGCCCGGACGATCCGCCGCTCGCCGTCACGCTGCAGGATCGCGATGACCCCGGGAGGACCGCCCGGGGTGCGCACCAGGTCCTCCAGTTGGCGGTGCAGGTCCGTGTTCTGCGGGCCGGGGGTGGCGGCGGTGCTCGGGGTGGCCGGGCTCAGTGCGGCGAGGCAGGCCGCGAGGGCACAGGCGCCGGCCGACAGTCGGGCACGGACGGGGGTGGAGCGCAGGGGCATGGGTTCTCCCGGATCGGGTGAGCTGGAGCGCACGCCAGCTTTCCCCGCCGCCGGGGGCGCGGCCTCCCATGCTGCTGCATCCGGCCCAACGGCTCATCCGTCGGCCCGCACCACCTTCAGCACCTTGCCCTGGGGGTCGGCGAGCACATAGCCGGTCGCGTATGCGTCACCGATGCAGATCTCAAGGCTGGCAGGCTCGCCACTGAACTTGTTCGGCATGTTCAGCAGCACATAGGGATCGGTCGGCTTGTCGACCCCCACCTTCTGCTCGGCGAGGGTGAACAGGGCGGGCAGCAGATCCCACCGGTAGTTCTTCAGACTCACCGGTGGCCCGCTGAACAGGGTGCCCTTGTCGGCTCCCTTCACCACCCCGGTCGAGGGGCGGTAGGTGTAGCTGTCGTACCGGGTCTTGCTGCCCGGGACCATCGCCTTCACCGAGACGTACTCGGGGTACACGGAGAGGCCGCCGAAGGTGTCCCGGCCCGTCTTCTTCTCGATGGCCTTGAGCGCGGTGCGGATGCCGTTGGGGGTGAGCATGCCGGTGGTCAGGGTGGTGGTCGGACTGGGCAGCGGTGTGCCTGCCGACTCCGCGGCGGTCGCAGAGGTGCTGTGCTGCGTCGGTCGGCCCGTTCCCGTGGACGCCTTCGCCTTGTCGCCGTCGTCTCCGGACAGGGCCACCCAGGCGCTCCCGCCGACCAGCACGGCGCCGACCGCGACCGAGACGAGCACGTTCCGGCGCACGCGCCCCGGCCGAGGGGCGCCCGGACCGGGCACGACCGTCTCGGAAGGCGATGGCGGGACAGGCATCGGAGCGGCCGGCTGCGGGGGTGCCAAGGGATAGGAGGTGGCCGTGGGTTCAGGGGCGGCCGCCTCCGCCGCGGCCAGCAGCCGGTCGACGGTCTCCGCGTCCGGCCGTGCGGCGGGATCACGCACGAGCAGGCGCGCGAGTACGGGAGTCAGGGCCCCGGCCCGCTCGGGCGGCGGTACGTCCTCGTGGAGTACGGCGGCCAGGGTGGCCAGCGTCGTCCCGCGCCGCAGCGGATGGCGGCCCTCGACGGCGACATAGAGCATCATCGCCAGCGACCACAGGTCGGCGGCGGGTCCGCCGTCGCCGCCCGTGACGCGTTCCGGGGCCATGTAGTCGGCGGTACCGATGATCGAGCCGGTGGCGGTGAGGGCCGTGGAGTCGCGGATGGCGGCGATGCCGAAGTCCGTGAGGACGGGCCGGCCGTCGGTGCGCAGCAGGACGTTGGCGGGTTTCACGTCGCGGTGCTGGACGCCGACGGCGTGGGCCGCGCGGAGGGCGTCGAGTACACCCCGGCCGATGCCGGCGGCCTCGGCGGGTGCCATGGGGCCGCGGGCCAGCCGGTCGGCGAGGGAGCCGCCCTCGACCAGCTCCATCACGAGCCACGGGTAGGTGCCGTCGCCGCCGTCGACGATGTGATGGATCGTCACCACGTTCGGGTGCTGGACCCGGGCGAGGGCGCGGGCCTCGCGCAGCACCCGCTCGCGGAGCATGCGGGCGCTGCCGGGGTCGTACTCGGCGAGGTCCGGGTCGGCGGGCCGGACCTCCTTCACCGCGACATCCCGGTGCAGCAGCAGGTCCTGCGCGCGCCAGACGGTGCCCATGCCGCCGCCACCGAGCCTGGCCCGCAGTTCGAAGCGGCCGTCGACGACCCGTCTGCCGGTCTCCCCGTCGTTCATGGCGAGGAGCCTAGCCACTCCGCCACGGCGGTCCGGACGGGGGCCGGGCACTCCCCCGCCGGGTTCCGCCGTGCCGGTACGGCGTCAGGACTGTTCCGCTCCGACGAGGGTGCGGACCTCGAACTCGTCGTAGGTGTCCGCTGCTTCGCTTCGGCCCAGGACGGTGCCGAGCCAGCCGAGGAGGAAGCCGGCCGGGATCGAGACGATGCCCGGGTTCTGCAGCGGGAACCAGGCGAAGTCGGAGTCCGGATAGAGCGAGGCCGGGGTGGAGGAGACGACCGGCGAGAAGATCACCAGGAGGACCGAGGAGAGCAGGCCGCCGCCGAGGCTGAGCAGGGCTCCTGTCGCGTTGAAGCGCCGCCAGAACAGGGTGTAGACGAGGGTGGGCAGCAGGGCGGACGCGGCGATGGCGAAGGCGAGGAAGGCCAGGGTCGCGGTGTTGGCACCCCAGGACACCAGGGCGAGCAGAATGCCGAGGACGCCGATGACGACGGCGGCGAGGCGGGCGACGAGGAGTTCCTCGGTCTGCTCGGCCCTGCCCTTGCGGATGACCTCGCCGTAGAGGTCGTGCGCCAGGGAGGTGGCCGCGGCCAGGGTGAGGCCGGAGGCGACGGCCAGCAGGGTGACGAAGGCCAGGCAGGACAGGAGCGCGGTGAGGATGCCGCCGCCGAGGGCGTGCGCCAGCAGCAGGACGGCCGCGTCGCCCTTGCGGTCCGTGCCCGCGATCGTCTCCCGCCCGACGACGGCCGTGGCGCCGAGGCCCAGGATGCCCGCCGCCAGGCAGACCAGACCCACCAGGCCCATCGCCCAGACGACGGAGGAGCGCAGGACGCTCACGGTGCGCGGGGCCAGCAGGCGCATCATGATGTGCGGGAGTGCGGCGAGGCCGAGGACGATGGCGAGTTCGAGGCTGAAGAAGTCCAGCTTGCTGGTGGTGCTGCCGCCGTAGCGCAGCCCGGGTTCCAGGAAGCGGGTGCCCAGGCCGCTGTTGTCGGCGGCGGCACCCAGCAGGGCGTTGATGTTCCAGTGGTAGTGGTGCAGCACCAGCACGGCGGTCACGGTGACGCCGGAGATCACCATCACGGCCTTCACGACCTGGATGAACGTGGCTCCGGGCATGCCGCCGATCGCGGCGTACACGATGACGATGGTGCCGATGACCGCCACGCACAGGGTGCGGGTGGTGGCGCTGGGTTCACCGGTGAACTGGGTCAACAGGGCCACGCTGCCGACCAGTTGGGCCACCAGATAGAGGGTGGTGACGGCGAGGGTGCACAGGGAGAGGGCCAGACGGACGGGCCGCTGGCCCTGCGGCAGCCGCAGGGCCAGGGTGTCGCCCAGGGTGAACTTGCCCGCGTTGCGCAGGGGTTCGGCGATCAGCAGCAGGACCATCGTCCAGGCGACGGCGGTGCCACCGAGGTAGAGCAGTCCGTCGTAGCCGTTGAGGGCGACCAGGCCGGTGCTGCCGAGGAGCGTGGCGGCGGAGATGTAGTCGCCGCACATCGCCAGACCGTTGCGCAGCGGGGTCATGGTCCGGTTGCCGAGGTAGAACTCGCTGATCTCGTCGCGCTGCGGAGCGGTGAGCAGCGCGGTGAACAGGGTCACCACGACGACGGAGAGGAAGAGCAGGAAGGTCAGCTGCAGACTGAACCGGTCGCCGACGCCGGCGGCGGTCGTCACCATGTGCGGTATCCCTCGGTGCGGTGGGAGGTCTGGGGTTCGGTGGGGCGCTGCCTGCTCTCGCCGGGCCGGCTCCTCGGTTGGCAGCGGAAGCCGCGGACGACCGGGTCGACGCGGGTGCGCATGTGCACGACGTAGCGCCGGGCGATGACGGCCATCAGCACGAACTGGCCGAGGCCCAGGGCCAGGCCGAGGGTGAGGTGGCCGCTCAGGGAACTGTTCATGAGGCCGGGCGTGAAACTGGACAGCAGTACATACAGCAGGAACCCGCCGACGCCGATCACGGTCATTCGTAGGCCGGTCCGACGGTGTGCGCGGCGCAACGCCTGGAATTCAGGATTGTCGGATATCGCCTGCTGTTGCACTTCATCGGCCCTTGCGCCGGGAAATCGCGGCGGCGGCTCGAATCCTTCATAGTTTCTTGACACCAGAGCACCTTCTTCGCTGCTTCGGGCCGCACACGTCCAGCTCACAGAGGCAGAGGAGGCATGCTGGAATCACTTCCCGTGCGGATGTTGTGGGGGGTTGGTGAATCCGAAACCACTGCTTTCCGGATTCAAGGGGCGCCATAGCGCGACTGGAAGCCGGAGTATTGCAGCGTGCCGATTGAACAATCAACCGCACGGATGGGTGGTTTTCCGTACGTGGCTCATTCACGCACTCCGCACCAGGCGGAATACGGCACTCCGCCCGCAACAAGCAGGGGCGGCGGAAGTAGTCCGTACCTTTTCGCCGCTCAGGCTGTCTCAAATCCTGCGCACAGGAAGGGAGTCGGCGCTCAGTCGGTCAGTGCCGCCGCGAGGGTGGCCCCCAGCTCCCAGCAGGCCTCGAGATCGGCCTTGCGGGGCTCACCGGTCACCGTGACGGGCTTGGCCGCGGCGCGCCAGCCGAGGCCGGTCGTGATCGACTCGACGGCGCGGACCGCGCCCGTGACGTCGCTGCCGCCGTGCACGTAGTAGCCGTAGGGCCTGCCCTGGGTGGCGTCCAGGCACGGGTAGTAGATCTGGTCGAAGAAGTGCTTGAGGGCCCCGGACATGTACCCGATGTTGGCCGGAGTGCCGAGCAGACAGGCGTCTGCGGCCAGGACGTCCGACGCGGAGGCCGACAGTGCGGGACGGCGTACGACCTCGACGCCCTCGATCTCCGGCGCGGTCGCACCGGACACGACGGCCTCCAGCATGGCCTGGCAGTGCGGCGAGGGCGTGTGATGCACGATCAGCAGGGTGGGCACACCCCGAACCCTGCCGTTGGGCGGCTCCCCCGCGCAAGCGGCACTCCGCCCCGTGCCGAAGGGTCCGCCGTGTCGGCGGATGCGGCGCGCGGACCGGCCAACGGTCCGCGCGCCCGCCGGACGCGTCAGCGCAGGATGGTGCGCTTCGTGCGGGCCAGCACGATCAGGCCCGCGACCAGGAGCACGGTGCCGGCCGCGGCCGGCCACAGCGACGTACCGGTCTCGGCCAGGTCACCCTGGACCGCCTGGGGTTCGGTCTGCCCGGCGGCCTGTGCGTCGCTCCCGCTCGGGGCCTGGGACTGTGCGGAACCGTCACCGGTGGCGCCGCCGTTGTCCGCCGAGCCGCCCTGGGCCTGCGCGGCCGCCGTGCTCTTCGAGGCCGGGGGCTTCGCGTAGACCTTGGGCTGTGCCGTGCTGGACAGGGTGGGTTCGTCGTTGTTCGCCGGCTGATCGGTCTGCGGCACGGAGGCGGTGGGCTGCGAGGCCTGGTCGCCGGACCCGTTGCCCGCGTTCCCGTTGTCCGACCCGTTGCCGGAGTTCCCCTTGTCCGACCCGTTGCCCGAGTCGCCCTTGCCGGACCCTCCGTTGTCGTCACCGGCGGGCGGAGTGGTGGGGTCCTCGGTCGGCTGCGCGGTCGGCTGCGGGCTGGGTTCGGTCGGGTTGTCGGTGGGCTGGTCGGTGGGCTGGTCGGTCGGCTGCTCGCTGGGCTGCTGGGTGGCGCCGCCGTCCGAGCCGCCCGGGTCCTCGCCGGTGCCGGAGCCGCAGTTGCGGCCGCCGTTGATGCAGGAGACGACCTCCTTCATCAGGCTCGCGTCGAAGACGTTGATGAAGTCGCCGTGGTCGGTGACCGGCTTGTGGAGCTGCTCCGGGAAGGAGTCCACCGCGAACAGCGGGGTCGTACGGCCGCCGTCCTGGAGGCTGGGCGCCTTCACGTCGTAGACGATCCGCTGCACCAGCTGCGGAATGGCCTCGAAGCCGTTCGGGCAGGCCCCGGAGGCGTCGGCGAAGGCCACGTGGGTGCGGTGGTTGGCACTGTCGATGTTGCGGCCGTCCCAGCAGCTCTGGAAGCGGAAGGTGCGGACCACGTCGCTGCCCTGCGGGCACAGCGGGTACTTGTCCTTGAGCTGCCGGTCCTCGAACCCGGTGCAGCTCCAGGAGGCGTTGGCGTTGGCCGTGCCGTTCACGAAGGCCTTCGCGTCCCCGGTGATGATGCGCAGCAGGCGGGGCATCTCCGTGACCTGGCCGCGCGGGCTGCCGATGAACGTCATGGTGACCTGCTTGGGCGTCACGATCTGACCGGCGTTGCCCTCGATGCCGCCGCCCGGCGAGTTGGCGTCCTTGTCCTGGGTGCCGTTCTGCAGACGCAGGACAGGCCAGTAGTACGTGGACTTGTCGCCCTGGTTCTCGCAGCTGGTGTCGCCCTTGGCGAGGTCGTCGTCGCTGGCGAAGGCGTTGTTGGACTGGTTGCCGACATAGTCGTGGAAGTGGTGCGCGCCGTTGGTGACGCCCGGGGCGACGATCACGTTGTCGGAGTTGCGCAGTCCGTTGGCGTTGACCCCGCAGCTCGTGGTGAAGGTGCCCTTCGAGACGAAGGAGTTCAGGTTCGGCGCCGGAGAGTTGGGCTGGACGCTGTTGATGTCCTGGTAGTCCCCGACGACCGGGCCGTTGCCGGCCTGGCCTCCGTTGCCGGCCTGGCCTCCGTTGCCACCCTGCTGACCGCCGCCGCCCTGCTGACCGCCGCCGTTCTGCTGGCCACCGTTCTGCTGGTCTCCCTGCCCCTGTTGCTGGCTGCCCTGCGAAGCCTGGCCGCCGTTCTGGTCGTTCCAGGTTCGCAGGGAGCAGTCCGCCATGGAGTCGAGCCCCTCGGGACTCTTGCCGGCCTGCTCGATGGCGCCGCCGATGCGGTCGAGCGACTCGGTCCGCTTTTCCTTCAGCGGCTTCATGACCGCGTCGTCGGTGTAGCCGCTGTCCTGGCGTTGCTCCGGGGTCGCCGCCTGCAACCGCTGATAGGCCTCCGCTATCTGCTGATCCATCGAGGCGAGTTCCTTGTCGACGTCGGCACGCGCCTGGTCGGGCACCTGCGTCAGCTTGTCGCCGACGTCCGGACAGTCGATCGTGCCGGCCGCGGCGCTGCGCGTCGTCGGCTGGTCGGAGCCCGAACCGCCTTCCGTCGCCGAGGCGTAGACGTTGGCCGCCACCAGGCCGCCGCCGCCCAGCATCAGCGCGAATGCCGCGAAGGTGGCGCGGCGTGGGCCTGTCGGGCGTCGGCGCGAGTTTCGTGCCACGAGAGTTCTCCTACTACGTCTGGCGGTCGGGCATGGAAATCCCCCGCCCCATACGGACGGCGGCACCGGTGTGTTCAACCGCCTCACGGATTCATAGAAACCTCTCAGAAGCTGTGTGTCCCCGCTGGTGCCGAGGGTGCCGATTGCGGCCGCCCGGACCGGGAACCCGTCAGGGGCCGTTCGCACCGACTTGTCTGGAGAACGCCATGAGTCTCTTGCGCAGGACGGGCCGTCCCATGCTCGCCTCGATGTTCGTGGCCGGCGGCCTGCACACCCTCACCGCCCCCGAAGAGGTGGCCCCGCTCGCCGAGCCGGTGGTCCAGCCGGTCACGGAGCGCGTCCGGCCGCTGCCGGACCGGACCGACCAGGTCGTACGGCTCAACGGCGCCGTGCAGGTGGCCGCGGGCGTCCTGCTCGGGTTCGGCCGTCTGCCGCGGCTGTCCGCGCTGGCGATCGCGGCCACGCTGGTGCCCACCACGCTGGCGGGTCACCGTTTCTGGGAGGTGGAGGATCCCGCCGACCGTGCCCAGCAGCGCATCCACTTCTTCAAGAACCTGTCCATGCTGGGCGGTCTGCTGATCGCCGCCGACGACACCGCGGGTGCGCCGTCACTGCTGTGGCGGGGCCGGCACGCCGCCCGGGATGTGCGGCGCGAGGCGCATCTGGTGCGGCGGACCGTTCGGGCCACCGCACGCCCGGCCGCGGCGGCCGGCGGCCTGAGGACGAAGCTGTCGAGCTGACGGGGGCCGCGTGTCCCCCGGCGCGTCCGGCCGCTTCGGCACGGACCCGACGCACCGGGGCGCTCGTTCAGCCCTGTGCCAACCCCGCGACCTCGGCCGCGGTCAGGGTCCTGCCGTACACGCGGAAGTCGTCGACCGCCCCCTTGAGATAGGGGTCGTCGTACTGCGACTTCCCGATGTACGCGGCCCGGATGTGGTTGCCGAAGTACCGCGGCTCCACGGTGACGCCCGCGTTCCGCCCGGCCTCCCGGCCGTCGACATAGAGGACGGCCGTGCCGCCGCCGTAGGTGAGTGCCACGTGCACCCACCGGTCGGTGGCCAACGGGTCGGCATCGATGCGCTGTTCGGCTCCGCCGCCGCCCGCGGTGATGGCGAACCGTAACGTGCCGGAGTCGCTGCGCGGGGTGAGGAACATGTTGGCGGTGACGCCGGTGCCGAAGTCGAAGACACGGCTCCAGTAGGCCGGTTGGCCCTCCAGCCTGACCCAGGTCGCCACGGAGTACGCGGAGGCACCCGCCAACAGGTCCTCGGCGAGGGCGACATGACCGTCGGCGCCGTCCAGGGCTACGGCGCCGGCGAGGTGTCCCGCCGCCCAGGCGGCCCCGCCTGCGAGTGTCGCGGTCTTCCCGTTGCCGGTGGCGTCGGCGGCGGTCGTGCCGCTGGTCTCGTCGAAACGGTGCCAGGCGGCGAACTCCGGTGGCGGGGAGGGCGGTTCGCCGGTGAGCCAGTAGACGTCGTAGTGCTGGTGGTGGACACGGGCGACGGGCAGCAGGGTGACGCTCTCGCCGTCGGCGCTCGCGGTGAAGCGCAGCGGGTCGGCGGAGGTCTGCTTGACGGAGGCGGTGTCCAGACGTGCCATCCACGGGTTCGCCCGGTCGCCGTAGGCACCCGCGAGGACGACGGGGCCGTGCAGGACCGCCCTGACGTCCGGGTCGTCGGGGGTCGCCTCGACCCGCGTCCGCATCGGGAGCGTGATCTCGACGCGGTCGCCGGTGCGCCAGACACGGTCGAGGACCAGTCGGCCGCCCGCCTTCGGACGGTCGGACAGCGTACGGCCGTTGAGGCGGACGCGGATGCCCTGGGCCCAGGCGGGTGTACGCACCACGAGCTGATGCTCGGCCTGGCCCGCGGTGACGGTCAGCACCGTGGCGCTCTGGTCCGGCAGGCGGGTGGTCTGCCGCCAGGTGATGCCCTTCTCCCGCCAGTTGACCTCCGACGGGATGAACAGGTTGACCAGCTGATGGACACCGGGTCTGTCCGGCGCGCTCCCCGCTCCGAGGGTGGCCGCGCACTGCCGTGTCGTGATCAACCTGCTGGCCGCGGGTCTGCCGGGTGCGCAGCCATCAAAGGAGGGCGCGGGCGGTCACGTAGACGAGGCTGCTGTCCCCGAGTGGTGTTGCTTCAATCCCTACGTAGCCGTCGTAGCCGGCGTTCTGGAGCCAGGCGAGTTCTGCGGCCCATTCGATGGTTCCGGTGCCGAACTCGTGGCGGCCGGGGATGTCGGCTGCCTGCACGTGCCCGATCAGGGGTATGGCGTCCTCGATCTCGGCTCCGAGGGGTTCGCCGTTGAGAATGGCGTGGTAGCGGTCGTAGAGGAAGCGGATGTTGGGAAGGTCGATCGCGCGCAGGAGGGAAAGGGCCGATCGTGAATCGGAGATCAAGGCGTTGGGGCCTTCGTGTTCTCGGTTGACCACCTCGACGAGCAGTTCGAGGCCGTCCCTGCCGACTTCCTCTCCCGCCCGCGCGAACACCGTGACCGCGTGGTGGAGCTGGGTGGCCGGCTCGACTCCTGGGAGGACGTCGCCGGCGAGGACGATGAGCCGGGGAGTGTTCGTCCGGCGGGCGGCGTCGGCGGCTGCGCGCACCCGGGCGAGGAACTCGTCGTGCGACGACGGGTCACCCAGGTCGCACTTGTCCTTCCACGACTCGGCGCACAGCGTGATCAGCCGCGTTCCGGTCGTCTCCAATGCTCGTGTGAACCGGGGCAGGTCCTGTCCTACCAGTCCCAGATCTCCACCGCGCGGAACCCGGAGTCGGCCGCGGCGCGTACCCGGTCGTGGAGCGGCCGGTCGCCTTCGAGGAACATCAGCTCGGTGCAGGGCGGAGAAGTCGATCACGCGAGGGCCTTCCTCGCCGCAGCCGTACCCGCCCTGAGCGCGGCGACGGGATCGGGCGCCTCGTCCAGTTCGATGAGTACGGTGCCGGCGCCGGGTGTTCGGGACATCGCGTCGGCCCACTCCTTCCAGTCGACGATGCCCGTAACCCTTTTGGCTTGACAGGCCTAATGGGTGCGATAGCGCCTATGCAGCTGATGACGAGAAAACTATGAGAGGGGTATTTCGGCCGAGTGGCGGACCTGTCACGAATAATTTCGGAACCGACGGCCTTACGTTCAGGCCTGGATCCACCGCCTCAGCACCTCGACCGTGTTCTCCGGCGCCGTGTTGAAGCACAGCCGGATACTGGGCGCCATTTCGGTGAGGACGTTGACCAGCCGCTCGAACAGCAGGGTGTTCTCCGGCAGCAGACGTACGCCAGCGCCGATTATTGCCAAGCCGAACGCCCGCTCCTGGAGTTGTTTTCGGACAGCCACTTCAGCGCGGTCCGGAGAGGTGTCGATCCAGCACTGGACAGTGTCGAACCCCGCCTCGCGGAGCGCCGCGTTCCCGGCCTCGACCCGGGCGGTGAACGCCGCCTCGTCGAGACCGTCCGGCATCCGGCTGTAGTCGAGCCCTCTCGGATGCAGCCCGATGCACAGCACCTTTGTGCCCCTCGGCAGAGGAGTTGACGTCGTTGGCCGACCCATGATCGGTGCCCTCTCATTCCATGTCCTAGACGATCTCCGCCGGCATACCGGCGCCCATGCTCGCGGACCTCAGCACCATCGAGCGACCGTCTGAATCCCTCCCAGGGCCACGCCGCCATGCCAAGGACGTCGCTCGATCACCCGACAAGGCAGCCCGTTCGAGCAGGCCGCCCGCTGATCGGTACGCGGACGGCTCTTCTTCTCAGGTCTGCGTGGTTATGGGCGAAGGACCAACTTGCCGCGCGGGTGGCCGGCTTCGCTCAGTTCCTGGGCCTCGGCGGCGTCGGCGAGAGGGAGGCTCCGGTCGATGCGGATGTCCAGGCTGCCGTCGGCGGCGCGGCGGGCGTAGTCGGCGAGTATCGGCACGAAGTCGAGGCTGGGCCCAGTGGAGAGGGGTATGCCCAGTTCGGCGGCCCGCATGTCGGCGATGGTGACGATGCGGTCGGTGGTGCCGCCGCGCAGGTCGATGGACATCTCCAGGACGTCGTACCCCGTGGCGTCGTACACGGCGTCGATGCCCTGGGGGGCGGCGGCGCGGACCCGGTCGGCGAGGCCGTCGCCGTACGTGACGGGGGTGACGCCGAGGGAACGCAGGTAGTCGTGGTTGGCCTCGGACGCGGTCCCGATGACGGTCGTGCCGCGGGCCACGGCGAGCTGGACTCCGACGGAGCCGACGGAGCCGGCGGCCCCGTGCACCAGCAGCGTCTCCCCGCCCGCCACCTTCAAGGTGTCCAGCACACGGTGGGAGGTCTCGGTGGCGGCGGGCAGTGCGGCGGCCACCTCCCAGTCGAGGCCGGCGGGTTTGGGTGCCACGTCCACGGCCAGGGCGTACTCGGCGTAGGCGCCGGTGACGGTGAAGCCCAGCACCTCGTCCCCGACCGAAATGCCGGTGACTCCCTCCCCGACCTCGTCGACGATGCCGGCCGCTTCCGTGCCCGGTACGGCCGGGAAGGTCACGGGGAAATGCTGGTGCAGCCAGCCGCGGCGGATCTTGTGGTCGATGGGGTTGACGCCGACGGCCACGGTCTTCAGCCGGACCTGCCCGGGACCCGCGTGCGGCTCCTCGGTCTCCACCAGCCGCAGGACCTCGGGGCCGCCGTACTCCTCGAACACGATCGCCTTCATGTGTGTCTCATTCCGTTTGGTGTGTGCCGCTGCGGATCAGGAGTGGGCCGAGGAACTGAGCGGCAACTCGTCGTCGGGTCGTACCAGTCGAAGTGAACGGCCCTGGCGCCCTTCTGTACGGCGGGGCGGCGATTGGCCGCGGTGACCGGGTGCGGTGAGCCGGGAGGTGACGCGGAGGCCGGTGACGTCCGTGGCTCCGGTGGCCGGGACGACGCGGCGGTCAGGCACCTGCGTCCTTGCGTTCGTCGGCACTTTGCAGGAAGAACTTCGCGTCGTCCGGGGAACCGGGGATCGCGGCCAGGTTCCAGTACTCGCGGTTGTGGGTGATGTGGCCGTCCCTGACGGTGACCACGGCGATGTACGCCATGTCGTAGGGGGCGCCCGTGGCGACGACACGGCCCGTGCCGCGCCACTCGGCCACGATCGTGTCCCGGTCGGTGGTCTCGTGGATCTGCAGAGAGGGGATCTCACGCAGGTCGAAGTGGTCGGGATAGCCCTTCATGAACTCGGCGATGGATGCGCGGCCGTCCAGTTGCGAGGGGAAGCCTTCTGGGGCGTAGGGGAACTCGACCTGCACGTTCTCGTCACACAGCTTCACCCAGCCTTCGATGTCCTTGTCCAGCAGGAGGCGCAGGCTGTGGCGGTACAGATCCGCAGGTGACATGGGTGTGGTCATGGAGGTACTCCCTATCTTCTATAATGTGGACCGCGAGTCCGTTAAAGATACGGACTGTCGGTCCGATTTGTAAAGCGAGAGCCTGTGACCCCACGCAAGGAACGTGCGGACGCCGTGCGCAACCGGGAGGCCGTCCTGGCCGCAGCCGATGACCTCTTCGCCCGCAGCGAGAGTCCCGGAAGCGTGTCGATGGATGACATCGCGGCAGCGGCCGGCGTCGGCAAAGGCACGCTCTTCCGTCGGTTCGGTGACCGTGCGGGCCTGATCCGTGTCCTGGTCGAGGCGCGCCTCGAAGCGCTGCGAGAGGCCGTCGACGAGGGGTCGGCGTCCCTCGGCCCCACCGCTGAGCCGCGTGAACGCGTACTGGCCCTGCTCGACGCCGTCCTGCAGTTCAAGCTCGACAACCGTCACCTCTCGCTGGCCCTGGAGGAGGCCGGCAGTTGCAGCCCCTATCAGGCAGACCACTACGTGTGGTGGCACAGCACTCTTGAGCGCACCCTGCGACAACTGCCCGGCTTCACGGAGAACGCCATGGCGGACACCGCCCTCACCGACAGCGGTTTCGCCGCACACGCCCTGCTGGCCGCAGCTCGCGCCGACCTCATCGACCACCTCGCCGACCAGGAATACATGACCCGCGACCAACTGAGAGCCCACCTGGCGGCCTTCACCGCCAAGCTCCTGGACCAGTGACGGGCTCCCCGGGCGGTGGACACCAACCGCTACGTGCGGAGTGGCACTTCACGCTCGTCCGCGAAGGCCCGTCGGCACGGGGTGTGGCGGAAGCCGAACAGGGTTCCTTCGTGGCGGCCTACGCCTCCGGTAGGCCGAACGCTCACTCGGTTGAGGGTCCCGGTGTCGGTTGAGGCGTCGGCGGTGCGGCGGAGTGCCCGCTGAGGATCAGGTCGACGCCGTATGCGAAGCGGTCGTCAAAGCTGTCCGGCGTGAGATGCGTGATTGTCTTCGCGAGAGAGGGAAAGGCCGCGGGATCGGCTTCCGCCGCTTCGATGCACAGGGCGCGGTTCGACGGTGTCTGTTCCTCCTTGGCCAGGCCGAGGGTGAAGTACATCAGGGTCCAGGCTGTCCAGGCCGCCTCCTTCGAGCTGCGGCCGGTGGCGTGCAGGGCGGCGTTGAACGCCTCGGCGAACGCACGCTGGTGGGGCCGGGTCAGAGATGAGCCCTCCCGGGCCAGGCGCGCACCGTCCCGGTGGGACAGCAGCGCGGTGCGCAGTGACGCGAGCAGGGTGCGGACCCGTTCTTCCGGATCCGGGGGCAGGTGGGCGGGCACGCAGTCGGCCACCATGGCGTCGGCCACGGTACTGAGCAGACCGGCCTTGTCCTTCAGGTGCCAGGCGACCGCGTTGACCCGTACCCCGAGCCGGGCGGCGACGGCCCGCAGGGACAGTTTGTCGAGACCGTCGCTCTCCAGCACCTCCATCGCGGCAGCGGTGATCTGCCCGTTGGTGAGGCCGACAGGGGCACGGGAGGCAGTGGCGCGAGGCTCCGCCGGACTTGACGACTTGGACACTGCACAAGCATACTTGATCCCTAACTTGGACGCCGTCCAAGTCGTTGAGGTTCGCCCGTGCTGCCCGGCCACCGACGGCGTCCCCTGTCCAGGGACCCCCGAAAGGACACCGTCATGGGGAAGCTCAACGGCAAGACCGCTCTCGTTACCGGCTCCAGTCGAGGCATCGGCCGCGCCATAGCTGTCGGCCTGGCCCGTGAGGGAGCACTTGTAGCGGTGCACTACGCGCACAACGAGCGGGCCGCTCAGGAAACCGTCGAACTCATCGAGAAGGACGGCGGTCAGGCCTTCACGGTCCAGGCGCCGCTGGGGGTGCCGGACGATATCGACCATTTGTTCCAGGGGTTGGAGGCCGGTCTGAAGGAGCACACCGGGAAGACCATTCTGGACATTCTGGTGAACAACGCCGGCGAGACCTTGCCCGCCGGAGCCGCTCCTGAGGACCTGTCCCCCGAGCAGTTCGACAAGCTGTTCGCCGTGAATGCCAAGGCACCCCTCTTCATCACCCAGCGCGCTCTCGGGCTGCTCCCCGACGGGGGGCGCGTCATCAACATCTCCTCCGGCACGACCCGGACTGCCATCCCCTCGCAGACCCTCTACGCGATGACCAAGGGCGCCCTCGAACAGCTCTCGCGGGGCTTCGCACGGCACCTCGCCCCCCGCGGCATCACCATCAACACGGTGGCCCCGGGCATCACGGACAACGGAAGCGAAATCTTCAAGATGTCCGAGGTCGTGGAGCAGATGTCCCAGTTCTCGGCGTTCAAGCGCATCGGCGAGCCGAAAGAGGTCGCCGACGTGGTGGTCTTCCTCGCCACCGACGAAGCACGCTGGATCACCGGCGCGTTCATCGACGCCACCGGCGGCAGCCTCCTCGGCTGAACGAGCTCATCCGCTGACCGTCCCGCCTCACTTCTGCCCGGGGTGGGGTGACGTGGGGCGGGACGGGCGACGCCGCAACATGCGTGGGCGCGCCGGTCCGGTCGGGCACCGTGAAGACGCCGAGATGCACCGTGAGCCGGAACGGCCCAGTGGCCGAACTCTGCCGGCCACTGTGTCGCCGCACCGAAGTCCGGCCCGCCCGCACACCTTGAATCCGTTTCACCACTGCCCGCCGACACGGGCTGCCTACCGGGGAGACACGAATGAGTCCCATCGACACACCCTCTGTCCACGATGACTTACCAGCCGCCTTCCGCGGCGCCGTCCTGCGCCCGGGTGACGACGGCTTTGACCAGGCCAGGGTCATCTGCAGCGGCCGGCCCGGCGACACCGTCCCCGCACTGATCGCACAGTGCGCGGACGAGGACGACGTCGCCACCGCCCTGCGTTACGCCTCCGCGCGCGATCTGCCGGTCGCCGTTCGTGGCGGCGATCACGGCTCCGACGGTCACGCCATGCCGGGCGGTGCCTTAGTCCTCGACCTGTCCGGCATGCGCGGGGTCTCCGTCGCCCCGGACACGCGCACCGTGCGGGCCCAGGCAGGCGTCCTCCTCGGCGAACTGGACGCGGCCACCCAGGAACACGGCCTGGTGGTGCCGTCCGGCACCGTCACCTCCACCGGTGTCGCCGGACTGACTCTCGGCGGCGGAATCGGCCACCTCCACCGGCGCTTCGGCACCGCGGTAGACAACCTGACCGCCTGCGAGATGGTCACCGTCGACGGCCGGAAGGTGCGCGCGGGCGAGACGGAGAACCCGGACCTGTTCTGGGCACTGCGCGGAGGCGGCGGCAACTTCGGTGTGGTCACCGCCTTCGAGTTCCGCGCCCACCCACTGGGCCCGGACGTCTGTTCCGGCATGATCGTCCCGGCGAGGCGGCCGCTTCGGTTCTCCACCAGTTGTCCGACTACATGGCGGGCGCTCCGCGCGAACTCGGCCTGGCGACCTCGCTCACCATCGCACCGCCGCTGCCCGGTCTGCCCGACGAGGTGCACGGCACGTTGATCCTGATCCTCCTCCCCGTCCACACGGGCGACGCCGAGGACGCGGAGAAGACCATCGCGGACCTTGCCGCGCTGGAAACACCGTTGCTCAACACCATGCGGCGCGCCACGTGGCTGGAGACGAACAGTCAGCTGGACGCGCTCTTCCCCTACGGCCTGCGCGCCGGGGCGCGCGGTGACTATCTCGCGTCGCTCACCGAGGAGACGGTCACCGCACTGGTCGAACGCGCGAGCGCTTCCCCGAAGCTGCCGGGCACCGCCGCCGTGTGCAACGTGTGGTCGTTCGGCGGCGCGTTCTCCGAGGACGTCGACGAGGACGCCACCGCCTTCTCCCGTGCCGGGGTCTCCTGGCTCTGGGAGGCAGCTTGCCAGTGGGCGGAGCCGGAGTACGACGCGCTCATGGACGCCTGGGCCGACGCCACCTTGGCCGCCATGCGACCGCACACCCTGCTCAACTCCCACATCAACCTCACCGAGGACCAGGGCGAGGAGTGGCGCCGCGGCGTGTACGGAAGCGAGGCCAAGTACCGGCGGCTCACCGAGATCAAGACCGCCTGGGACCCGAGGAACCTGTTGCGCCACAACAAGAACATCACTCCCACCACGAAGAAGTAGGCAGGCCCGCGGAGCACCCTGGTCCGTCCTCCGCGAAAGCCGCATCGCCTATCCCGCAACCCAAAGAAGGCGCCGCCCAGCGGTCCACCATGGACCGCCCGAGTTCCCGACGAAGCTGCCCCGGCTGTCGTCGACGAAGCAGCCGCCACAGGAAGCGCGCGTTCGTCACCGCGTGCCGCACACGGCGGCATCATGAAGGAGAACCCATACATGGACAACGTTGACGTCGTGGTGGTCGGTGCGGGAGCAACCGGACTCATGCTCGCCAACGAGCTGGCGATCGCCGGAGTGTCGGTCGTCGTCCTCGACCGGGAAGCCGGGCGGCTGAGCCACTCCAAGGCTCTGGCCCTGCAGCCGCGCACAGCCGAGGTCTTCGATCTGCGAGGTCTGATCGACGGTGCTCGGGACAGGTCACTCGCCTCGGCCAACGGCCACTTCGGCGGCCTGCCCGTCCCCCTCACCTATGAGGGCTGGTCCACCCGATACCCCTACATGGTGGCCATCACCCAGTCCGAGACCGAAGCACTCCTCGAAGAACATGCTGCGGCCAACGGCGTCGCCGTTCGGCGCGAACACGAACTCACCGTGCTGGCGCAGGACGAGGAAGGCGTCACGGCGACCATGCGGACGCCTCAGGGCGAACAACGGGTTCGTGGCCGTTACCTGGTGGGGTGCGACGGAGGACGCAGCGTCGTGCGGAAGCTGCTGGGGGTGAACTTCCCCGGTACGCCCGCCGTGCGCTACAGCGTTGCCGCCGACGTGTTGCTGGAGGAGACAGCCGCGGAGCCGGCCAACCAGTGGGGTGCGCTGGCCAAGATGTTCGGGCAGCGCAACGCGAGCGGGCAGTTCGTGGCCCTGCTTCCACTGGGTGAGCGCAACTTCTACCGACTGACGTACACCGATCCGTCCATCAGCGCGGAGACCCGTGACATACCGGTGCCCAAGGAGCGACTCGAGGAGGTGCTTCAGTCCCAGTACGGGGAAAAGGCCAGAATCGCGGAGGTCCAGTGGGTCTCCTCCTTCGGCGACGCCTCCCGGCAGGCCGAGCGGTACCGAGTGGAGCGGGTACTGCTGGCCGGGGACGCCGCACACATCCATCTGCCCGCCGGCGGGCAGGGCCTGAACCTCGGCGTGCAGGACGCGATGAACCTGGGCTGGAAGCTGGCCGCGGAGGTAAAGGGCTGGGCGCCCGACGGGCTCCTGGACACGTACGAGTCCGAGCGGCATCCCGTTGCCGCGCAGGTGCTGGAGAACACCCGCGTCCAGAGCCTGTTCTTCTACCCCGCTGCGGATGAGCGCATGGAAGCCATGCGCGAACTGTTCACCACGCTGATGGCTTTCCCCGACGTCAACCGCCACCTCGCCGGGCTGGTATCCGGTCTGGGTATCCGCTACCCGATGGAGGGAGAACAGCACGACCTCCTCGGTGCCCGCCTTCCCGACATCGAGCTGACGGCGAGCGATACTCCCCAGCGTACGAGCGTGCTACTGCGCACGGGCAAAGGTCTTCTCCTGACAGGGGACGACCGCCACGCCGCGACGGCGAAGCCGTGGGCCGAGCGGGTCGATGTGGTCCGGACGTCCAGGCTGTCGGTGTCAGGGACCGTCGCCGACGCGCTGCTCGTGCGCCCCGACGGCTACATATGTTGGGCCAGGATGGCTCGGAGCACAACACCCACACAATCCGTGCCGGTCCAGAACGCACTGGCCGACTCCCTGCACCGATGGTTCGGACACCCGGAACACTGACCTCCTGGGGTCACACCTCCGCACGCCCCGGGCGACCGGTCGTGCGGATGCGGGCCGTCGGCACCAGCTCATCACTCGGGGCCGACGGCCTCGCGGGCACCCGCGCACCGACGCCGAGGACCGTTATACCGTCGCCTACAACCGCGCCAACGTCGTGGCGGCCTCGACGGGGCCGTCGAGGCCGCCACGGCCAAAGAGTCCCTGGGCCGTTTTCAGCACGGGCCATTTTCCGCAGCTCCGGCCGATCTCAGCAGCGGCTCTGTGATCCAGGGGCCGCAGGCCCAGCCTCCTGCCGCCTCACCGCGCCATCTTCCCCCACCCACCCCTGGCGGGCGTCGGCTTCATGGCTCCGGAACAGCCCCGTCCGTTTCCCTGCGTCCTGCGAGCGTCCCGAATCAAGCACCCGTCCAGCCACAGGAGCCATGTGCGGCGAGTTCACCGCAGACTGCTGCGTCCGCGCTGGTCAAAGCCGTCTGAACTTCCAACGCCAGCCACGAGGTTGAACTCCCGAGCAGCTGATTCAGTCCGTTCACCCAAAGCTCTGAATCCGCCCGCCCGATGAGATGTTTCCGCAGTTCAGAGGCCTTGCAGGGTGGGGCGGGTGGGACTCGAACCCACGGATCGACGCTCATTCTTGACGTTTCGCAGCTCAGATGCGGTTATCCGTGTCGGTATTCCTCAGGCCTTGTCAGTCTGTTCCTGCCCTTGCGGCCTCAACCTGGCCTCAATGAGGTACCAAGGGACCAGAACGAAGGCCTCGCAGTCGATCCCGACAGCTCGGAAGACGGTCTCGAACCTACCCGCAGCGGATTCCCCTTCCGATGCGCAGAGGCGGGATGCCTCGGCCGTTCTCGTCGCTCGGTCCTGCGCCGCCGCCGTGGGAGGTGGTCGCTGGCATCGGTGACCTCGATGATCAGACAGGCGGTTCGCAGTGGGCCGGAGTGGTCAGGTCGGCGCGTGCGGCCCCTACTTCCGACTTCTGAATATCGATCCCTGCCAATAGCGGCGACGAGCCGGCCGGCCCTTGTCACGCAGCTCGGTGTCGCCGGTGTTGGCATAGGCGAGGGCCAGCCCGGAGAGGAGGTGGCCGGTGGAGTGACCGCGCAGTTCGACGCCGGGCCCCTCCCAGCCGCCGCAGGGCTGGGCGCTGCTGGACAGACCGACGTTGAGGCGGAAGGTGTGGAGCAGCCGGTCGACGTCGACGAAACGCAGATAGGCGCTGTTGCGGCGCTGGTTGTCCCGGAACGGGCCGTCCAGGAGGGTCACCGCCGTGAGCGGGAAGGGCTGCACGCGCGGGGTGGCGGATCGCGGCGAGGACGGCGGGTCGAGGGGTGTGGCATGTGACATAGCACTGGTTGTCATGGTCAGGGCGGCAGCGGTCGCCGTCCCGGCCGCCGCGAGAAAGGGCCGTCTGCCGAGGGGTGGGTTCACGAGGACCTCCGCATGCCGAAGAGACGAGGCGAGGGCGTCCCACCCTCAACCACGTTCGAAATATCGGTCGTTGTGCGACAGGCTGGGCAGGCCTCCACGCTAGTGCCGTGTCAGAGAACCTTTGCCCCAGCTGACGCGACGCGCGGTTCGGATGCCGCGATCTGCGGCGCGCTAACCTGAGGCCATAGAAGAGCACGGCGTGGCCCGTGGGCCGTCCTCAAGGAACGGCGCTGTGGCGAGGAGCGAGATGCAAGCACTGACACTTGGTCCCACGAACCATGAGCGTGTCGTGCTCTTCGCTGCTGGAGCAGGCGGCGATCCGGAGCGTTACCGGCCCATCCTGGAGCATCTGGCAGCCCATGACTGCCAGGTCATCGCGCCTTACTTCGAGCGTTTTGTCGCTCGGGAGGCGACCACGGCTGAGCTGCTTGCACGCCCGGCCGGGCTGGTCGAGGCGCTTCACCGGTGGGGGTCTCCGGACGCGTCTGTTGTGGTGGTCGGCCACTCGATCGGTGGTTGGGCTGGTCTCTGTCTCGCTGGTGCGGTGCCCTGGGGGCGGGACGGCAGGCCGCTGAATGTCCCACGAGAGCCACGCGTTGGCCGTCTCGTCTTGTACGCGCCCGCAGCCGGCTGGTTTGCCGCTCCGGGTGCCTTGGATGCGGTGACAGTGCCGATGCTCGTCTATGCGGGGGAGCTGGACACCGTCACGCCCGTCGAGCAGGCCATCCTCTTGAAGGGCGCGTCGGCCCAGGTCGACCTTCGCGTCGTGCCAGGGGCTGGTCACTTCAGCTTCATGAATACGCCTCCGCCGGGCACGGTCGAGAACGAGGGCTTCGACCGTGCTCAGTTCCTCACCGACCTCGCGCAAGCGACCAGGGAGTTTGCCATCGCGTCCTGAGGTGACGTGACGCGCCGTTCAGACGCTGGTCCGGACGGCGCGGAATTGCAGGGCTGTGCGGGTGGCAGAACCAGTACGGGTCCGCGAGATCGATGGCGACGAGGGGCAGCGCCTGTTGCGGATCATCCGCAGAGGCACGGGCTCGGTGGTGACCTGGCGGCGTGCGCAGATGGTGCTGCTGTCCGCGCAGGGCATGCCGGTGGCGCGGATCTCCGAGGTGTCGTTCACCAGCGATGACCGGGTCCGGGACGTGATCCACAACTTCAACGCCGACGGCTTCGAGTCGCTGTATCCGAAGTACTCGGGTGGCCGGCCGAAGACGTTCACACTGCCCGAGCGGCGCGAGATCAAGAAGATCGCGAAGTCGAAGCCGACCGAGCACGACCTGCCGTTCTCGACCTGGAGCCTAACCAAACTGGCCGACTTCCTGGTCGCCGAGGGGGTGGTCGACGACATCAGCCACGAGGGCCTGCGCATCCTGCTCCGCGAGGAAGGCGTCTCCTTTCGACGCCTGAAGACCTGGAAGACCTCCCGTGATCCGGACTACGCAGCCAAGAAGGCCCGCGTCGAGCACCTCTACGCAATCGCCGACGGCGAGGTCATACCCGAGGACGGTGAGCCCGACATCGTCTTCTGCATGGACGAGTTCGGGCCGCTCAACCTGATGCCCCACCCTGGCCGGCAGTGGGCCGAGCGCGGCGGCAAGCACAAGGAGCCCAGCAGCGAACCGCGCCGACGGCGTCGGGCGACCTACAACCGCTACGGCGGAGTACGGCACCTGTTCGCAGCCCTCGATCTGGCCAAAGACAAGCTCTACGGCCACATCAAACCCGTCAAGCGACGCACCCAGTTCCTGGAGTTCTGCCGCTACGTCCGCACCCTCTACCCGGCACACGTCCGGATAACGATCGTCTGCGACAACTTCTCCCCGCACCTGACCACGAAGAAGTGCCAGCGAGTCGGCACCTGGGCCGCAGCGAACAACGTCGAGATCGCCTACACCCCGACCAACTCCTCCTGGCTCAACCGCATCCAAGCCCAGTTCACCGCCCTGCGTTACTTCACCCTCGACAGCACCGACCACGCCGACAACAAAGAACAGGGCAGCATGATCCGCCGCTACATCATCTGGCGAAACCGCCATGCCGACGACCGACGCCTACGCGCCCTGGTCGACAGGGCAAACGTTGCCTGATGCGGCACTAGTGTGCTGCGCCAGAAATCCTGAGGGTTAGTTCTACTCTGCTTTCTGGTCGGTGGTTCCGACCTTGGTGAGGTAGTCGGCGAGGGAGTTGAGGATCTCGTCGGCCGTTTTAGTCCAGGTGAAGGGCTGCGGGTTCTCGTTCCAG